>NZ_JBHTTQ010000007.1:28374-164250 GCF_042794475.1 Streptomyces sp. NPDC056527 | reverse complement strand
AAGAGACAGCATGCCGGAACCGCCCCACGCGTCGCGCTCTGTTACTTCCTGCTGTAGTTCGGCGCCTCGACCGTCATCTGGATGTCGTGCGGGTGGCTCTCCTTGAGGCCCGCCGAGGTGATCCGGACGAACCGGCCCTTCGACTCCATCTCCGCGACGGTGGCGGCACCGACGTAGCCCATGGTCTGGCGAAGACCGCCGACGAGCTGGTGCAGGACGTTGGACAGCGGGCCGCGGTAGGGAACCTGGCCCTCGACGCCCTCGGGCACGAGCTTGTCGTCGGAGGCGACCTCGGCCTGGAAGTAGCGGTCCTTCGAGTACGACCTGCCCTGGCCACGGGACTGCATGGCGCCGAGCGAGCCCATACCGCGGTACGACTTGAACTGCTTGCCGTTGATGAAGAGCAGCTCGCCGGGCGACTCCTCACAGCCCGCGAGGAGGCTGCCGAGCATCACGGTGTCGGCGCCGGCGGCCAGCGCCTTGCCGATGTCGCCGGAGTACTGCAGGCCGCCGTCACCGATCAGCGGGACACCGGCGGGACGGGCCGCGAGAGAAGCCTCGTAGATGGCGGTGACCTGCGGGACGCCGATGCCCGCGACGACACGGGTGGTACAGATCGAGCCGGGACCCACGCCGACCTTGATGCCGTCGACGCCTGCGTCGATCAGCGCCTGCGCGCCGTCACGCGTGGCGACGTTGCCGCCGATCACGTCGACCTTCACGCTCGACTTGATCTTCGCCATCCAGCTCAGGGCGTTGCTGTTGTGGCCGTGCGACGTGTCGACGACCAGGAAGTCCACACCGGCGGCGGCGAGCGCCTGGGCGCGCTCCAGCGCCTCGGGGCTGGCGCCCACGGCGGCACCGACGAGCAGGCGGCCCTCGGCGTCCTTCGCGGCGTTCGGGTACTTCTCCGCCTTGACGAAGTCCTTGACGGTGATCAGGCCCTTGAGCACGCCCTCGTCGTCGACCAGCGGCAGCTTCTCGATCTTGTGGCGGCGCAGCAGCTCCATGGCGTCGACGCCAGAAATGCCGACCTTGCCGGTGACCAGCGGCATCGGCGTCATGACCTCGCGGACCTGACGGCTGCGGTCGCTCTCGAAGGCCATGTCGCGGTTGGTCACGATGCCCAGCAGCTTGCCGTCCGGGTTGGTGACGGGGACACCGCTGATGCGGAACTTGGCGCACAGGGCGTCCGCCTCGGCGAGCGTCGCCTCCGGGTGCACGGTGATGGGGTCCGTGACCATGCCGGACTCGGAGCGCTTGACCAGGTCGACCTGGTTGACCTGGTCCTCGACCGAGAGATTGCGGTGCAGCACGCCGACGCCGCCCAGACGGGCCATGGCGATCGCCATGCGGGACTCGGTCACCTTGTCCATCGCCGCCGAGAGCAGCGGAATGTTGACCCGGACGTTGCGGGAGATACGGGACGAGGTGTCGACCGCGTTGGGGAGCACCTCGGATGCTCCCGGCAGCAGCAGTACGTCGTCGTAGGTCAGCCCGAGTGTCGCGAATTTACCGGGCACTCCGTCGACGTTTGCAGTCATGACACCTTCCCCAATGGCCTTGATCGGTGCGGATGTCCATGCTAACGGGCCTCGACGGTGTCTCATTCCACGATCAAGATCAGAGAGCAGCTTTGGACGTTCGTACGTATACGTGAGGGCCACCGGCCCTCGCCGACCCTTACTGCTCGGCCAGTGCGCGCAGTCGGCTGAGCGCGCGGTGCTGCGCCACCCGGACGGCCCCCGGAGACATCCCGAGCATCTGCCCGGTCTCCTCCGCGGTGAGCCCGACGGCGACACGGAGCACGAGCAGTTCGCGCTGGTTCTCCGGGAGGTTGGCGAGCAGCCTCTTGGCCCATTCGGCATCGTCGCTGAGCAGCGCGCGCTCCTCCGGGCCGAGGGAGTCGTCGGGCCGCTCCGGCATCTCGTCGGAGGGCACGGCCGTCGAGCCCGGGTGCCGCATCGCGGCCCGCTGCAGATCGGCGACCTTGTGTCCGGCGATGGCGAAGACGAAGGCCTCGAACGGCCTGCCCGTGTCCTTGTAGCGCGGCAGCGCCATCAGGACGGCGACACAGACCTCCTGCGCGAGGTCCTCGACAAAGTGGCGAGCATCACCGGGCAAGCGGTTCAGCCGCGTCCGGCAATAGCGCAGGGCGAGCGGGTGCACACGCGCCAGAAGGTCGTGCGTCGCCTGTTCGTCGCCCTCGACGGCACGGTGAACGAGTGCACCGATCACCGTTGGCTCGTCGTCGCGCATCGCTCCATGGTGCCTTGACGTCTGAGAATTCGCGGCACCGCGTTCGTAGTTGTGCACCGAAGCGTTATGAGTAGGCGCGCTGGAACTCATCTCCTGCGCCCTCCCCTCCCGCTCGATCGACTCGTCCCCGAGGAACTCCACACCCTCAAGGATGCGGCATCCCGCGCGTAAGTGACACAAGCTGCTCCGCAGCGGGGACACAAGCTGCCCCGCACGGGCTTCACAAGCGGCTCCGCACGGGCTTCACAAGCGGCTCCGGGGCGGCGTGGCAAGCAGCTCCGCACCGGCTTCACAAGGGCTCCGCGCCGGCGACAGGAGCAGCTCCGCACCGGGGGCGGAACCAACTCCACCGCGGGGACACCAGCTGCTCCGCGGTGGGGATACAGGCCGCTCCGGAGCGGACCCCGGCCGGTGCGCGAGTCACTCCCACCGGGCCCACAGCCTTGCTCCGCAGCGCCGCCTTGCTCCGCAGCGCCGATACGAGCGCTCCCGCCGCGGGGCCACACACCGCTGCCGCAGCGGGGACACGAGGCCGCCGCGGCAGGGCTTCGACTAGCGGACCAGGCCCCAGCGGAAGCCGAGGGCGACCGCGTGCGCCCGGTCCGACGCGCCCAGCTTCTTGAACAGCCGGCGGGCGTGGGTCTTGACCGTGTCCTCGGAGAGGAAGAGCTCGCGCCCGATCTCCGCGTTCGACCGGCCGTGGCTCATGCCCTCCAGCACCTGGATCTCACGCGCGGTGAGCGTCGGCGCCGCACCCATCTCGGCCGACCGCAGCCGGCGAGGGGCGAGCCGCCAGGTCGGGTCGGCGAGGGCCTGGGTGACCGTGGCCCGCAGCTCGGCGCGCGAGGCGTCCTTGTGCAGATAGCCACGGGCGCCCGCGGCGACCGCGAGCGCGACACCGTCCAGGTCCTCCGCGACCGTGAGCATGATGATGCGGGCGCCGGGGTCCGCGGACAGCAGCCGACGGACGGTCTCCACGCCGCCCAGACCGGGCATGCGTACGTCCATCAGAATCAGGTCCGAGCGGTCCGCGCCCCAGCGGCGGAGGACTTCCTCGCCGTTGGCCGCGGTGGTCACGCGCTCCACGCCGGGCACGGTCGCGACCGCGCGGCGAAGCGCTTCTCGGGCAAGCGGGGAGTCGTCGCAGACGAGGACGGATGTCATGGCCGCCCTCCGCAGCTGATGCGCGTCACCTTGAGCCTCCAGGGCTGGTACGTATCGTCACCTGTGCGGTTGACGCCCTCGGACACCTGCCCGAGCACTTGTTCCTTCAACCGCCTCCGCACACTCAACGACGGTCACTCGAAAGAGTTACGGGCCGGACGGCCGCCTTCGGCACTCTACGTGAGGAGGCGTGTGCGGAGGAGAGCCACGCAGGTCATGCGCCCATCACCCGGAAGCTATGCCCCATTTAGCGGGTTTTCTTCCCTTTTCGCGGTGTCTGTGGCTAGATTCGCAATGAGTCATATTTACATCTACTTAGATAGTAGTTGTACGGTCGGGTCGTGCCCGTGAGAGCGGGTACGCGAGACCCATGGGGGGCGAAGGGCCCCCGGATCATCAGCCATCCACCCGCCCACCTATCCGTTTCGACACGGTTTCAAGGGGACAAGCGCAATGGCAGATTTCTCCCGCCTTCCCGGACCCAACGCCGATCTGTGGGACTGGCAGCTGCTTGCGGCCTGCCGCGGAGTCGACAGTTCCCTGTTCTTCCACCCCGAGGGAGAGCGCGGCGCGGCACGGAGTGCGCGTGAGAACTCGGCGAAAGAGGTCTGCATGCGGTGCCCGGTACGCGCGGAGTGCGCGGCACACGCACTCGCCGTGCGGGAGCCCTACGGCGTCTGGGGCGGCCTCACCGAGGACGAACGCGAAGAGCTCATGGGACGAGCCCGCAATCGCCTGATCACGGCATCGGCATCGAGTTCGGCAGGCGTGGGGCGCGCCTGAAGGTCTGAAGGAACGTTTCTGCTCGTGCAGGGAAGGGGCCGGGTCCGCATCCCACCCGGCTCCACGGAGCCGCGCCGCACGCGGCCCGGGGGCGTGCGGCGCGGGAAGCGGCGCGCTGCGCCCGCAGGCGTGGGGCGCGCGTGTCAGTACCGCGCGTCGCAGTAAGAAGGGGCCACCACGCGCGCGTGGCCGCTTGCCCGCGTCGCGCACAGAAGGCGCTCACGCGCGCCCAGCCGCATGGACGGCGCCGCCACACAGGCGCTTACGCGCACCCAGCCGCACGGACGACGCCGCACACCCGCCGACGCCGCACACCCGCCCGGCCGCACGGACGACCCCGCACACCCGCCCGGCCCCGCGGACGCGTCTACGCGCGCGTGGCCGCTCGTGTCAGTTCGTCCAGGGTCGCCGCGACGGCCGGGACCTGGGCCAGGTCCGGCAGCGTGAGGGCGACGATCTCGCGCTCCACGGCCGGCTCCACCGCCACGGTCCGCGCGCCCTTGGGGCGTACGGACTCGATCGCGAGCGCCGGGAGGACGGCCACGCCCAGGCCGGCACCCACCAGTCCGACCACGGCCGGGTAGTCGTCGGTCGCGAAGTCGATGCGCGGGGTGAACCCCGCCTCCTCGCAGACGTCCACGAGCTGGCGGCGGCAGCGCGGGCAGCCGGCGATCCAGGACTCGTCGGCCAGTTCGGCGATGCTCACCGACTCGGCGCCGGCGAGCCGGTGCGCCTCCGGCACGAGGCCGACCAGGCGGTCGGCGAGCAGCGGACGGACGACGAGGTCGTTCCACTCGTCGGGGCCCGCGCCGTAACGGAAGGCGAGCGCCAGGTCGCAGTCGCCCTCGCGCAGCATCTCCACCGAGCGCGGCGGCTCGGCCTCCACCAGCGAGACCCGGGTGCCCGGATGCGCCGCGCGCAGGGCGGCGAGGGCGGTGGGGACCAGGGTGGAGCTGCCGCTGGGGAACGAGACCAGGCGGACGCGGCCGGCGCGCAGGCCGGCGATGGCGGCCACCTCCTCCTCGGCGGCCGTCAGGCCCGCGAGGATGCCCGAGGCGTGTCTGACCAGGGCCTCGCCCGCCTGGGTGAGCCGCATCTCGCGGCCGGTCCGGATCAGCAGGGGCGTGCCGGCGGAGGATTCGAGCGCCTTCATCTGCTGGCTCACCGCGGGCTGGGTGCAGCCGAGTTCGCGCGCGGCGGCGGAGAAGGAGCCGGTCGCGGCGACGGCGCGCAGGACGCGGAGATGGCGGGCCTCGATCATAGGTCGAGCATAAGCGATTCTTGGGCCTCGCGGCGAATATTCGTTCCTGGCTTTGAGGAAGCGTCGCCTAGGGTGCCGTCATGAAGCTGATCAGCGTGAATGCCGGACGCGCCGAGGCCGTGTCGTACACCGACTCCCCCACGGGAATGTCGGGGATCGACAAGCGCCCGGTCGAGGGGCGGGTACGGGTCGAGGCTCCGAGCGCGCGCGGGGTCGGGGCGAGCGGGCTCGCCGGGGACGCGGTGTGCGACCTGCGCTTCCACGGCGGCGACGACCGGGCGGTGACCGCCTTCGCGCGCGAGGACATGGACGCCTGGGAGCGCGAGCTGGGCCGCCCGCTGACCAACGGCTCGTTCGGCGAGAACCTCACCACGCTCGGGCTCGATGTGAACGGCGCCCTGATCGGCGAGCGTTGGCGGGTCGGTTCGGACGTGGTCCTCGAAGTGACGGGCGGCCGGATCCCCTGCCGTACGTTCGAGGGCTTCGTCCGGGAGAAGGGGTGGGTCCGCCGCTTCACCCGGTCGACCGCCGGTCCTGGCGCGCTGCTGCGGGTGATCGAGCCGGGCGAGATCGCGGCCGGCGACGCGGTGGCGGTCGTGCACCGGCCCGCGCACGCCGTCACGGTGGCGCTCCTGCACCGGGCCGCGACCACCGAGCGCGCGCTGCTGCCGAGCATGCTGGTCGCGGCCGAGTGGATGGAGTCGGGTCTGCTCCGGCTCGCGCGCACCTACACGGAGAAGTACGGCACCGGCTCCTGACCGCCGGGGCCCCGGCACGGGGCACTAACGTGCCGCGTATGACGACTGCATTGATCACGGGCGCGACGGCGGGCATTGGGGCCGCCTTCGCGCGGAGGCTGGCGGCGGACGGTCACGATGTGGTGCTCGTGGCCCGCGATGTGAAGAGACTGCGCGAGCAGGCGACCGAACTGCACGACCGGCACGGCATCGAGGCCGAGGTACTGGCGGCGGATCTGGCCGACGAGAAGGGCATCGCGGCCGTGGAGGCCCGGCTCTCCGATGCCAGGCAGCCGGTGGACCTGCTGGTGAACAACGCCGGTTTCGGCAACAAGGGCCGGTTCCTGGAAGTGTCCATGGCCGACGAGTTGAAGATGTTGACGGTGCACTGCGAGGCGGTGCTGCGGTTGACGTCGGCCGCGGCGGAGTCGATGCGGACGCGCGGCCGGGGCGGGGTGGTGAACGTGGCCTCGGTCGCCGCGTTCGTCCCGCGTGGCACGTACGGGGCGTCGAAGGCGTGGGTCGTGCAGTTCACCCAGGGCGCCGCGCGGGATCTCGGGGGTACCGGGGTGCGGCTGATGGCGCTCTGCCCTGGCTTCGTCCGGACGGAGTTCCACGAGCGGGCCGGGATGGGGACGGACAACATCCCGAGCTGGATGTGGCTCGACGCGGACAAGTTGGTGGCGGCGGCGCTGGGCGATCTGGCGCGGGGCAAGACGCTCTCCATCCCGGACCCGCGCTACAAGGCGCTGATGGGTGTGGTGAAGCTGGCGCCTCGTGGTCTGCTCGGTGGGGTGTCCTCCAAGGCGGGCCGCAAGTACGGACCGAAGTGACGGTTGCCCGGCGCGGGTCCCGGTGACGAGCCGGGGGCCGGTCCGGGGCCACTCGACGCGGGACCCTCGCCCCGATGTTCGGAGTCGACGCCGCCGACACGTCGTGTCCGAACGGGTCCCGGTGATCGAGCGGGAGGGCGGGGGTGATGGCAAGGGCGAGGCAGGCGTACCGCGCGGGGTCACGAATCCCGTGGGTCGAGGGCCAGTCGGGCCGTCGTTCCGTTCTCCCAGGTCACGTGCAGCGTGCGGCCCGAGACCCGGACGGCTGCGAGGGCGGACGCGGGCGCCGGGTCGGGCTCGGCGGTGAGTGACGCGAGGGTGACGAACAGACTCTCGGGGCCGCTGGTGGAGCCGTGGAGCGCGGCGGTGCGGGTGGCCGGGCCGCCCTGGAGCGTGGATCCGGTGGCGAGTTCGACGGGCTCCGTGGCCGGCGGAAAGCCGTGGACCGGGTGGAGTTGGGCCGTGGGGCCCTCGGGGGTGGTGGCCCAGCCGGTCTGACGTACGGGAGTTCCGTCGGGCGCGCCGAGGACGAGGTGGGCGCGGACCTCGGTCCGGCCGTGGGCCAGGGTCGCGGAGAGGATCCGGACACCGGGGAGCGGGGTGTGCAGGGAGGCGGCCCAGTCGGGACCGGTGCCCAGGGGGGTCGCGGGTCCGCGCCGGGTGACCTTGCCGTCGAGGACCAGGGCGAAGTGGTTGTCGGGCTGGTCGGGCGGGGTGGTGGGGCCGGTGCGGGTGGAGTAGGCGTAGCGGGCGTAACCGGAGTCGTCGGGGCCCGACGGGTCGCTGCTCACATGGTTGCTGCCGTGGTTGTGGAGGCGCACGATTCCGTCGGTGGCGGTGGACTGGATGAGCAGGCCGGCCGGGGCGACGGGACGCACGGTGTCGGCTCGTTCGGCGGGCAGGGGTTCTTCGGCGTCGGTCCAGGCCGGGTGGTCGGCGGGGAGGAGCAGACCGAGGAAGCCCTTGGCGGCCCAGTACGGGGAGGCGGGTCCGGAGTAGCTCTGGACGACGGGTTCGTACGGGCCGTGCCAGCCGAGGGTGAGCAGACCGCGCTCGTCGGCGGCGCCCCGGTCGAGGAAGTACCGGAGTGTCCCGGAGGCGAGGCGGCGGGTGGCGCCGGGAGTCAGCGGGGTGTGTCCGGTGAGGGCTCCGAGCCAGGGGGCGGCGGCCGCGGCGAAGCGGTAGGTGAGCGAGCGGCCGTACGGGAGGGGGGATCCGTCGCCGTCGAAGAGGTGGGCGTAGTCGTCGAGGTGGCGCCGCAGCCGGGGGCCGTAGCGGTCGAGGAGGTCCTGGTCGCCGGCGAGGTGGGCGTGGAGGACCGGGTAGAGGTGCAGGGCCCAGGCGTTGTAGTGGTCGAAGGCGCGGTTGTCGCCGTCGCTGTACCAGCCGTCGCCGAGGTACCACTTCTCCACGCGTTCGAGGGAGCGGTCGATGGTGGCGGTGGCGCGGTCGGTCTCGATGCCGGCGTCCTGGAGGAAGCCGGCGACGGTGAGGCCGAAGAGCCACCAGTTGTTGTCGACCGGGGAGGGTTCGAGGGCGGGCAGCAGCCACTCGACAACGCGCTGCCGCGTGCGGTCGTCGAGGGTGTCCCAGAGCCAGGGGCGGGTCAGCCGCAGTCCGAGGGCGACGGATGCGGATTCGACGACGGCCTGGCGCACGTCGGTGAGGAGCGGCCAGGAGTCGGGGCCGTCGCCGCCCGGGGCCTCCGTGCCGGCGGCGAGGCCCTCGGCGTGGAAGGCGAGGTGGCCGTGCGGGTCCTCGCCCCGGGCGCCCGCGACGCGGAGGGCGGCGAGGAGGAACGTACGGGCGTGGCCTTCGAGGCCGTCGGAGCGGACGCCGGACCAGCTGGGGCGGGGGCCCGGGAGGTCGATCAGTCCGTGGCGGGGCGAGGCGTACGGCCGTACGGCGAGGAGGAGGCGGTCGGCCGTGTCCTCCCAGTGGGCGCGGGTCCAGCCGGTGAACGGACTGAGCTCACGGTTCTCGGGCGGCGTGGGCATGATGCTCCCTGAGGCGGACTTCGGCGTCGCCGGGAATCATGAACGCGCCTCGATCGAACGTCAACAGTTCCGACCGAATGATCGAAAAGCCTTCGATTCGATCATTCGACGTGAGAAGGTCTGACGACAAGGCCGGCGGAGCGCCGGACCACCCACACCGCAAGGGGGAGACACGCCGTGCGTGAGAGTGCCGCCGAACGACACGACCGACTGCTGGCCCTGGTGCGCGACCGCGGCACGGCCCGCGTCGCCGACCTGGCCACGCTCCTCGGGGTCTCTCCCGTCACCGCCCGCCGCGATGTCGAGGCGCTGGCGACGCAGGGGCTGCTCGACCGGGTGCACGGCCAGGTCTCCTGGCCGGAACGGACGGAACGGCAGGAACGCCCGGAGAGGCCGGAGCGCCAGGTCGATCCGGGTGCGCGGCGCCCCGGCGAGGGACTGGTGCTCGGGCTGCTCGCGCCCTCCGCCACGTACTACTTCGCCGAGGTCATCCGCGGCGCGCACGAGGCCGCGGCGCGCGCCGGGGCCCGGCTGGTGCTGCGGATCTCGGACTACCGGCCGGAGGAGGACCGCGCGCGCACCGAGGGCCTGCTCGCGGCCGGCGCCGAGGGGGTGCTCGTCGCGCCCGGCTGGCGCGGGCCCGAGGACCGGCTCGCGTACGGGGACTGGCTGGCCGAACTGCCGGTGCCCGCCGTGCTCCTGGAGCGCAGAGCCGACCCCGGCACGCCCCTCGACGCCCTGGACCGGGTGGTCTCCGACCACGGCCACGGCGTCCTGCTCGCCCTGCGCCACCTGCTGGAACTGGGCCACGGCACCCCTCTGCTCGTGGCCCGCGGCGACAGCCCGACGGCGCTCGCGGTGCGCTCCGGGTACGCCGAGGCGCTGGGCACCCTGGGCCTCGACGCACCCGGCCCGGTGATCGATTCGGTACCGGCCGATCAGGACCCGGAGGGCTTCGAGCGCGCCGTACGGGCCCTGTTCGACGCGGTGTCCTCCGGCCGGGTGAGCGCGGCCGTGGTCCACAACGACGTGGACGCGATCGAGATCGTCCAGCGCCTGACGGACCTGGGAGTGAAGGTTCCGGAGGACCTGGCCCTGATCGCGTACGACGACGAGGTCGCCGCGCTCGCCGACACCCCGCTGACGGCGGTCGCCCCGCCCAAGCGCCAGGTCGGCAGGCACGCCACGGAACTGCTGGTGGAACGGCTGACGGAGGCGTACGGAGGCCCTGACGAGGAGCCGGCGCGGCGCCATCTGAGCCTGCTGCCGCGGCTGCGCGTGCGAGCCTCCTGCGGCGCTCCCCCGGGAGCTCGCCCCATCTGATCGATTCGATCCTTTTTCGATCAATCAATCTTTCGCTCTTGACTTCGCTCAGGAACGGTCACAGGATCACGGCCACACACCCCGTGTCGCCCCCGTCCTCAGGAGCCGAGTCGTGAGCCGTACTTGGAGCAGAACGTCCCGTGTCATAGCCGGAACCGCCACCGCCCTCGCCGTTCTGACGGCCTGTGGCGGCGGTGAAGGCGGTACCGACGCCGCGTCGAGCGGGCCCGTGACCATCACCTTCTGGGGCTGGGCCAAGGGCTCGAAGGACGTGGTCGACGCCTTCAACGCCTCCCACAAGAACATCCAGGTGAAGTTCGAGGAGATCCCCTCCGGCAACGCCGGCGGCTACGCCAAGATCTCCAACGCCGTGAAGGCGGGCAACGCCCCCGACCTGGTCTCCATCGAGTACCCCTCGCTCCCCGAGTTCGTCAGCTCCGGCGCCCTGCAGGACATCGGCGGCGAGTTCACCGAGGCCGACCGCGGAAAGCTGCTCCCCCAGGCGGTGGAGCTCACCACCCTCGGCGGCAAGACCTGGGCCGTCCCCTTCGACGCGGCCCCGCAGGCCTTCTTCTACCGCAAGGACCTCTTCGCCAAGTACAAGGTCGAGGTCCCCACGACCTGGGACGCGTTCAAGGTCGCCGCGGAGAAGGTGAAGAGGGCCGACGCCAAGGCCCGTATCGCGACCTTCTTCCCCGACGACCCGACCACCTTCGAGGCGATGGCCTGGCAGGCCGGCGCCCAGTGGTTCAAGGCCGAGAACGACACCTGGAAGATCAACACCACCGACCCGGCCACCACCAAGGTCGCCGACTACTGGCAGGGTCTGATCGAGGCCGACCTCATCCACAAGAACGCCTCGTTCAGCCCCGAGTGGACCGGTTCGCTCAAGAACGGCACCACCATCGGCTACCTCGGCGCCTCCTGGGGCGCGGGTGTCCTCAAGGGCACCCTGCCCGAGCAGAGCGGCAAGTGGGCCGTGGCGCCCATGCCCAGCTGGGACGGCAAGCCCGCGAGCGGAATCCTCGGCGGCACCACCTTCGCCGTGACCAAGGACAGCAAGAAGACCGCGGCGGCCGTCGAGTTCGCCGAGTGGATGGCCACCACCGAGGCCGGCGTCAAGGCCCGTATCGCCTCCGGCACCTCCAGCGCCTTCCCCGCCGCGGCGGCCCTGCGCCCGGTCGCCAAGGCCGCCTTCGACGCGAGCTACTACGGCGGCCAGGACATCTACGCCCTCTTCGAGCAGTCCAGCACCTCCATCAACCCGAACTGGACCTGGGGCCCCACCACCGGCACCACCAACCTGGCCATCAAGGACCGGTTCGGCAAGGTCACCAAGGGCGGCCCGACGATCGCCGACGCGATCAGGACCGGACACGAGGCGACGGTCGCCGAGCTCACGAAGCGCGGCCTGAAGGTCGAGGGCTGACCGGATGAACGCCCGCACCCGTGCCGCAGCGTTCCTGCTGACCCCCTTCTTCGCCCTGTTCGTCGCGGTGATGGTCGTGCCGATCGGATACGCGGTCTGGCTCAGCCTGTTCACCGAGAAGCAGTCGGGGCTGGGCTTCGGCGGCACCGAGACCGTCTTCAGCGGGCTCGACAACTACACCGCGGCACTGGGTGACCGGGCCTTCCTCGAGGGCTTCGGCGTACTGCTCGGATACTGCCTCTTCTACATTCCGCTGCTGCTCGTCGGGGCCCTCGGCCTCGCCCTCCTGCTCGACTCGGCGCTCGCCCGCGCCCGCCGCTTCTTCCAGCTCGCGCTCTTCCTGCCGCACGCCGTCCCCGGCATCATCGCCGCGCTGATCTGGGTCTACCTCTACACGCCCCAACTCAGCCCGGTCGTCAAGGCGATGGAGGCCGGCGGGATCGGCTTCGACTTCTTCTCGCCCGAGGGCGCACTTCCCTCCATCGTCAACATCGCGCTGTGGGAGTGGCTCGGCTACAACATGGTGATCTTCTACGCCGCCCTGCAGGCCATCGACCGCTCCGTCCTGGAGGCGGCCACCGTCGACGGCGCCGGCTCCTGGCGCATCGCCTTCAGCATCAAGATCCCGCTGATCCGCGCCTCGCTCCTGATGGTCTGCCTGTTCACGATCATCGGCTCCCTCCAGCTGTTCACCGAGCCGCTGATCCTCAACAAGGGAACGGGCTCCGCCGTCACCTCGACCTGGACGCCGAACATGTACGCCTACACCGCGGCCTTCGACCGCAACGACTACGGACTGGCCGCCGCCGCGTCCGTCCTGCTGGCCCTCACAGCGGCGCTGCTCTCCTTCGCCGTCACCCGACTGACCGGCCGCCGGAAGGGGAAGCGCGCATGAGCCCGTCCCGCACCCGCCCCACGAACGTCTGGCTCTCGAAGACCGCCGTCAACGGCGCGCTCGTCCTCGCCGTCGTCTACATGCTCTTCCCGCTCGTCTGGCTGCTGACCGCCGCCACCAAGGACGCGGGCGGCCTGCTGGCCGGCAACGCCTTCTCCTTCGAGGGCTTCGACCTCGGCGGGAACCTCTCGCGCCTCGCCGAGTACAACGACGGCATCTACTTCCACTGGTACGCCAACAGCCTGCTGTACGCGGGTCTGGGCGCCCTCGCCTGCTCCCTGGTCAGCGTCGCCGCGGGCTACGCCTTCGACAAGTACCACTTCCGGGGCAAGGAGAAGCTCTTCGGCCTCGTGCTCCTGGGCGTGCTCGTCCCCACCACGGCGCTCGCGCTGCCCATGTACCTCCTCGCCAGCGAGGTGGGCATCGTCAACACGTACTGGGCCGTGCTGATCCCCGTCCTGGTCAACCCCTTCGGGGTCTACCTCTCCCGGGTCTTCAGCTCCGGCTACATCCCCGACGAGGCGCTGGAGGCCGCCCGTATCGACGGCGCGGGCGAGCTGCGCACCTTCTGGTCGATCGGTCTGCGCATGATCATGCCGGGCTTCGTGACCGTCTTCCTCTTCCAGTTCACCGCCATCTGGAACAACTTCTTCCTCCCTCTGGTGATGCTCTCGGACCAGAAGCTGTACCCGCTGAGCCTCGGTCTGTACGCGTGGAACAGCAACGCCCACGCGGAACCCGACTTCTACCCCCTCGTCGTCACCGGTTCCCTGCTCGCCGTCGTCCCCCTCGTCGTCGCCTTCGTCTCCCTGCAGCGCCATTGGAAGGCCGGTCTGACCGCCGGCAGCGTCAAGTGAGGAGCCCGGGTCCCACGATGCACCCCGCCACCGACAACCGCCCGCCCCTCCTTCTCTCCATGGGTCCCGGCATCGCCGAACGGCTGCTGACCGACGCCCACCGGGCCCGCCTCGACGCCCTGACCCGCACCGACCCGCACCTCGTCGCCCACGACCTCACCGCGCCCGGCCCGCGCGTCGCCGCCGCCCTCGCCGAGGCCGAGGTCCTCCTCACCTGCTGGGGCGCCCCGCCCCTGACGGCCGCCGTCCTGGACCGCGCGCCCCGCCTGCGTGCGGTCGTCCACGCGGCCGGCTCGGTGAAGCACCACATCACGGACGCCTGTTGGGAGCGCGGCCTCGCGGTCACCTCCGCGGCGGCGGCCAACGCGCTTCCCGTCGCCGAGTACACGCTGGCCGCGATCCTCTTCGCGGGCAAGCGGATCCTCCCCTCGGCCCTGCGGTACGGGGCGGTCCGCGCCGACGACGCATGGACGGCGGAGTCGGCGGTCTGGGGCAACTACCGGCGCACGATCGGCCTGATCGGCGCCTCCCGGATCGGCCGCCGGGTCATCGACCTGCTGCGCCCCTTCGACTTCGAGGTGCTGCTGTACGACCCGTACATGGAGCCGGCCGAGGCCCGCGCGCTCGGCGTGGAGCTGGTCGACCTCGACGCGCTGTGCGCCCGGAGCTCGATCGTCTCCATCCACGCGCCGCAGCTCCCCGCCACGTACCGGATGATCGGCGCGCCGCAGCTGGCCGCGATGCCCGACGGCGCGACCCTGATCAACACCGCCCGCGGCTCCCTGATCGACGAGTCGGCCCTCCTCCCCCACCTCCGCCGAGGCCGGCTCCACGCGGTCCTCGACGTCACGGACCCGGAGCTCCCGCCGCCGGACTCACCGCTCTGGGCGCTGCCCAACGTCCTGCTCACCCCGCACGTGGCGGGCTCGTTGGGCAACGAGCTGCACCGGATGGCGGACCAGGCGCTGGAGGAGGTGGCGCGGTACGGCCTGGGGCAGCCGTTCGCGGACCCGGTCCGGCCTTCGGACCTGATGCGCTCGGCCTGACGGTCACGCGTGACCGGTGCGCCTGTCGCGGGGGACGATCCGAAGCGGATCGAACCGTCGCCAGGCCGCCGGGAGCACGTATCGCGGGCGTATCGGGAATCGCATACGCCACCGCAACGGCCCGCGGTCTCCAATGGCGGCATGAACCTCGACGCCTCCGTGTCGGCGCCACCCCGCCGCACCCGCAAGGTCGTGCTCCTCTGTCTGGCGGTCCTCGGCTTCGCGAGCGCCTTGTTCGTCGTGCGGGGGCCGCTCATGATGTCCGCCCCGAGGTGCATGGCGGGGCGGTGGCACGGCTGCCTCGACACGTTCAACGGTGTGGTGCTCATGACGTTGGTCGCGCTGCCGTTGACCGTTCTGGTGGCGTGGGCCCTGGCGCTCCGTCGACGTGCCGCCGGCGTCACTCCGGCGTGGCGGCTGTCGCTGGCCGAGGTGGCCATGGTCCACGGGACGCTGCCGTTCCTCTGGATGACCATGATGCCGGGCGCCGGGGCCGGCACGGTCCCCGCCCGGGTGAGCCTCGTACCGCTGCGGGACCTGGTCACGATGGGGTCGCTCGGGATCGTCGGAAACCTGCTGGTCTTCGCGTCGCTGGGGTTCTTCGCCCCGATGCGGTTCGCGGCGCTGGCCTCCGTGCCGCGGATCCTGGCGCTCGGGGCGGGCTGCTCGGTCCTGGTCGAAACCGCGCAGTACATGCTGCAGCTCGACCGGGTGTCCTCCGTGGACGACGTCCTGGTCAACGCCGCAGGCGCCGCAGGGGCCGCGCTCGCGTCGCGCCGCTGGTGGCGCACCACGGCGCAAGCGCCGTCCGACCGGCCTCGCCCCGCACTCGCGGCGACGGGCTGAGCCGTCCGGTGTGCAGACGTCTTCACATACGTCGGCGATAGGTTCCGCTGCCTAGGCTTCGGACATGCGCGTACTGATCGTGGAGGACGAGCCCTATCTGGCCGAGGCGGTCCGGGACGGTCTGCGGCTGGAGGCGATCGCCGCCGACATCGCCGGGGACGGCGACTCCGCCCTGGAACTGCTCGGCATCCACTCCTACGACCTCGCGGTCCTCGACCGCGACATCCCCGGCCCCTCCGGCGACGAGGTCGCCCGGCGCATCGTCGCCTCCGGCAGCGGCATCCCGATCCTCATGCTCACCGCCGCCGACCGGATCGACGACAAGGCTTCCGGGTTCGAGATCGGCGCCGACGACTACCTCACCAAACCGTTCGAGCTGCGGGAGCTCGTCCTGCGGCTGAGGGCGCTCGACCGCAGACGCGCGTACGCCCGGCCCCCGGTCCGCGAGATCGCGGGGCTGCGGGTCGACCCCTTCCGCCGGGAGGTCTTCCGCGACGGACGCTACGTCGCGCTCACCCGCAAGCAGTTCGCCGTCCTCGAAGTCCTCGTCGCCGCCGAGGGCGGGGTCGTCAGCGCCGAAGAGCTGCTGGAACGGGCCTGGGACGAGAACGCCGATCCCCTCACCAACGCCGTGCGCATCACCGTCTCCGCACTGCGCAAGCGGCTCGGCGAACCATGGATCATCGCCACGGTGCCGGGTGTCGGCTACCGCATCGAGACCGGCTCCGACACCACACGCCCCGGCAGTACGCATGGATAGACGCCCGGGGCTCAGCGTCCGGCTGAAACTCACCCTCAGCTACGCCGGCTTCCTCGCCGTCGCCGGCGCTCTCCTGCTGGCCGTGGTGTGGGGGTTCCTGCTGCGCTACGTGCCCGACAACCCCCAGGGCCTTCTCGGGGTCTCGCCCAACCGCTACCTGCTGGTGCGCACCTTCTTCCCCGCCGCGGCCGTGGCGATAACCTTCCTGCTCGTGTTCGGCCTCGTCGGGGGGTGGATCCTCGCCGGGCGGATGCTCGCGCCGCTCACGCAGATCAGAGACGCGGCCCGGATGGCCGGGACCGGGTCGCTGTCCCACCGGATCCGCATGAAGGGCCGCCAGGACGAATTCCGCGAACTCTCCGACGCGTTCGACTCGATGCTCCTGCAACTCGAGTCCCACGTCGCCGAGCAGCGGAGGTTCGCCGCGAACGCCTCCCACGAACTGCGCACCCCGCTGGCCATCTCGCGGACGCTCCTCGACGTCGCCCGCAAGGACCCCACCCGGGACCTCGACGAGGTCATCGAGCGCCTGCACGCCGTCAACACACGGGCGATCGACCTCACCGAGGCCCTCCTGCTGCTCAGCCGCGGCGACAGCGGAGCCTTCACCCGCGAGAGCGTCGATCTCTCCCTCGTCGCCGAAGAGGCCGCCGAAACGCTGCTCCCCCTCGCGGAACAGCGCGGGATCACGCTCGACGTCAGCGGCGGGGCCGCCCGGACCAGCGGCTCCGCGGAGCTGCTGCTGCGGATGGTGACGAACCTCGTCCAGAACGCCGTCGTCCACAACCTCCCCGCCGGCGGCACCGTGACGGTCCGCACCGAGGCGGAGGGCGACACGAGCGTGCTGCGGGTCGAGAACACGGGCCGTCCGCTCCCGCCGGACCTGGTGCCGACCCTCACCGAACCCTTCCAGCGCGGAACGGAACGCGTACGCACCGACGAGCACGTCGGAGCCGGTCTCGGACTGGCCATCGTGCACAGCGTCGTCCGCGCCCACGACGGGAGCCTCGACCTCGTCCCCCGCCCCGCCGGCGGTCTCCTCGTGACGGTCCGGCTTCCCGGCACGCCGTAGGCATCGGGCGACCTCCAGCGGGCCCCTGTCGGGGAACGCGCGCGACCCGTGCCACCAGGGCGCCCGGAAGCCCTGGTCCTAGACTGGAAGGGTCCCACCCGGTCCGGGAGGCGTCATGACATTCGTACAGATAATCGATTGCAAGACCAGCCGGTTCGACGATCTGAACCGGCTCATGGACAAGTGGGTCGAGCAGACCAAAGGCAAGCGGACGGCCAGCCACAGCGTCATCGGCAAGGACCGCTCCGACTCCGACCACCTCGTGGAGATCGTGGAGTTCCCCTCCTACGAGGTGGCGATGACCAACTCACAGCTTCCGGAGACCGATCGCATCTTCCGGGAGATGGTCGCGCTCTGTGACGAGATGCCGACGTTCACGGACCTGGACATCGTGCGGGACATCCAGCTGTACAAGTCGAACTCGCGCCGGTTCTTCGAGCTCATCGCCTCCGAGGGCGAGCTTCCGCCGCTCGACGAGGTGCTCGCGGAGGGGTACCACGACCACGACCCGTCCAACGAGCAGGACGTCATCGGCATGGACGCGGTCCGCCGCGAGGTGGAGATGTGGCGGGGTGGGTTCGACTTCAACTTCACCGTCAACGACCAGATCGCCGAGGGCGACCGGGTGTGCACGCGGTGGACCTGGGTGGGCACGCACACCGGTGACTTCATGGGACTCCCGCCCACCGGCACGAAGGTCTCCATGACCGGCACGACCATCCACCAGTTCCGTCAGGACGGGAAGATGGCGGAGGGCTGGTGGCAGTACGACCTGCTCGGGCTCATGGGGCAGCTCGGCGCCGTGGAGGCGTAGGAGATCCCGAGAGTTTCCCGAGAAACACCGAGGCCCGGCGCCCCCTCGACGGGGACACCGGGCCTCGGCTGTCAGTCAGGTGCCTCAGTGGGAGTGGCCGTGACCGTGGCCGTGGCCCGCGTCCGCCGGCTCCTCTTCCTTCTTCTCCACCACGAGGGTCTCGGTGGTGAGGAGGAGGGAGGCGATCGAGGCGGCGTTCTCCAGCGCGGAGCGCGTCACCTTCACCGGGTCGATGACGCCGGCCTTGACCAGGTCGCCGTACTCGCCGGTGGCGGCGTTGAAGCCCTGGCCCTTGTCGAGCTCGGCGACCTTGGAGGTGATGACGTAGCCCTCCAGGCCGGCGTTCTCGGCGATCCAGCGCAGCGGCTCGACCGCGGCGCGGCGCACGACCGCGACACCGGTGGCCTCGTCGCCGGACTTGTCGAGGTTGCCCTCGAGGACCTTGACGGCGTGGACCAGAGCGGAGCCACCACCGGAGACGATGCCCTCCTCGACCGCGGCGCGGGTCGCGGAGATGGCGTCCTCCAGACGGTGCTTCTTCTCCTTCAGCTCCACCTCGGTGGCGGCGCCGACCTTGATCACGCACACGCCGCCGGCCAGCTTCGCGAGGCGCTCCTGCAGCTTCTCGCGGTCCCAGTCGGAGTCGGTGGACTCGATCTCGGCCTTGATCTGGTTGACGCGGCCCTGCACGTCCGAGGAGTCGCCGCCACCGTCGACGATGGTGGTGTCGTCCTTGGAGATGGTCACGCGGCGGGCGGTGCCCAGCACGTCCAGACCGGCCTGGTCGAGCTTGAGGCCGACCTCCTCGGCGATGACGGTGGCACCGGTGAGGGTGGCCATGTCGCCGAGCATCGCCTTGCGGCGGTCGCCGAAGCCCGGGGCCTTGACGGCCACGGCGTTGAAGGTGCCACGGATCTTGTTGACGACCAGGGTCGACAGGGCCTCGCCCTCGACGTCCTCGGCGATGATCAGCAGCGGCTTGGAGGAGCCGGCCTGGATGACCTTCTCGAGGAGCGGCAGCAGGTCCTGGATCGAGGAGATCTTGCCCTGGTGGATCAGGATGTACGGGTCGTCGAGGACGGCCTCCATACGCTCCTGGTCGGTCACCATGTACGGGGACAGGTAGCCCTTGTCGAAGGCCATGCCCTCGGTGAAGTCGAGCTCCAGACCGAAGGTGTTGGACTCCTCGACGGTGATGACACCGTCCTTGCCGACCTTGTCCATCGCCTCGGCGATGAGCTCGCCGACCTGCTGGTCCTGCGCGGAGAGCGCGGCCACGGCGGCGATGTCGGACTTGTCCTCGATCGGACGGGCGGTCGCGAGCAGCTCGTCCGAGACGGCCTTGACCGCGGCGTCGATGCCCTTCTTCAGGGCGGCCGGGGAGGCACCGGCGGCGACGTTCCTCAGACCCTCGCGGACGAGCGCCTGGGCGAGCACGGTGGCGGTGGTGGTGCCGTCACCCGCGATGTCGTTGGTCTTGGTCGCCACCTCCTTCACCAGCTGGGCGCCGAGGTTCTCGTACGGGTCCTCGATCTCGACCTCACGGGCGATCGTGACACCGTCGTTGGTGATGGTGGGGGCGCCGAACTTCTTGTCGATGACGACGTTGCGACCCTTGGGGCCGATCGTCACCTTCACCGTGTCGGCAAGCTTGTTGACGCCGCGCTCAAGGGCGCGACGGGCGTCCTCGTCGAACTTCAGGATCTTCGCCATGGGAGCGATTCAGCCCTCTCGGAATTCGTGGTGTAACTGGTGAAACGAACTGCGCCCCGGACGCCCGGTGCGGGGTCAGGGGCGCAGCTCAAAGCATCTGCTTCGGTACTTCGGTGAATTACTTCTCGACGATCGCGAGCACGTCGCGAGCCGAGAGGACGAGGTACTCCTCGCCGTTGTACTTCACCTCGGTGCCGCCGTACTTGCTGTACAGCACGATGTCGCCGGCCTTCACGTCGAGCGGCAGGCGCTCGCCGTTCTCGAAGCGGCCCGGGCCCACGGCCAGGACGACGCCCTCCTGGGGCTTCTCCTTGGCGGTGTCCGGGATGACCAGGCCAGAGGCCGTGGTCTGCTCGGCGTCGAGCGGCTGGACCACAATGCGGTCCTCGAGCGGCTTGATGGCAACCTTGGAGCTGGTGGTCGTCACGATCCGACCTCCCCCTTCGGAGATCTCACGGGGTTAACTGTCTGAGGTGGCGACCAGGTGGATCCGTCGTCGCGGGTGCCGGACCTGCCCGTCGCTGTGTTGGCACTCTCCAGTGGGGAGTGCCAGAGCCGAGACTATGACTGCGATTAGCACTCGGTCAAGCGGAGTGCCAATTCGGTGCGGTGTGGCGGTCGACCTCAGCGCGACGCGACCCTCGACGTCGGCGCGGCGGGACGCTCGGCCGCCGGTACGAGAACGGCACCGGGGACGCGATCGTTCCGGACGGTCCGGTCCCGGGCCGCCTGCTTCCGGACCGGCTCCCGAAGGTCCCGCAGGTCCCCGTCCGGACCCCCGCCCACCCGCTCCGCCGCCTTCCGGCCCAGGCGCTCGATCGGGTCGACCGACGAGGCGCACCCCGTCACCCCCAGAAGCGCGCCGGCGAGCGCGAGGCCGGTCGCCAGCCGGCGCGCCGCGGTCACACGTAGTCCTCGAGCTTCGCGACCGCGTACCCCTTGGCGGTGATCGTCTTCATCACGCGCCGGATCATGTCCGCCATGGAGCCCTTCCAGTCCTCCTTGCCCCGGAAGTGCGTGAGCACGATGTCGCCGGGGTGCAGGTCCCGGTCCCACTCGCGCCACTCCATCCGGTCGGGGAACGCCTCGGCGGCCCAGAGCGGGACCGCCTTGACCCCGCACGTCTTCGCCGCGCGCAGGGTGTCCTCGTTGTAGTTGCCGTAGGGCGGGCGGAAGAGCGGCGGCCGCTTCCCGTACCGCTCCTCGATGACGTCCTGCATCCCGCAGATCTCGCGCTTCTGCTTGGCGTACGAAAGGCCCGGCAGGTAGCGGTGGTTCAGGGTGTGGTTGTGCAGGGCGACGCCGGAGCCCTGCATCTTCTTGAAGTAGCCGTAGTCGTCCTTGACGACGTAGTCGCTCAGGAAGGCGCTGTACGGGATCTGCAGCTCGCTCATCATCCGCAGCAGTTCGGGGTCCTTCTCCGCGCCGTCGTCGATCGTCAGGAAGACGACCTTCTCCTTGGTCGGCACGGTCGTGAAAACGGGCGGCAGACCCTCTCCGTCGGTCTCGAAGCCCTTGCGGGTGGTGATCTTCGGCTTCACCTCGGGAGGGGCCGGAGCCTCCAGCGGGGGCCGGTCGAGGCCCCACTTCTTGGCGGCGAGCACGCGGGCCGCCCGCTGCTTGCGGACCTTCTCGACATACGCGTCGAGAGCGCCTGCGGCACCCTGCGCCTGGGGCTGTCCGGCGGCGGGCTTCGCGGGCTCCTTGCGCGCCTCGTCGGTCTCGCCGGACGGTCCGGCACAGGCCGAACCGAGCGCGGCGACGACCAGGACCGCGCCCGCCGATCGCCTGAGGCGATGCGGACGAGGCGTCTGCAATGAAGGCATCTGTTCCTTTTGTCGTACTAGCTGCATGGCGCCGCATCCTGTCAGCGCCGATCCCTCACGGACCCCCGACACCGCCGCCCGGACGCGCACCGTCCCCCGGCTGGCCCACAATGGGACGGGTGACCGACCTCGCCGCCTTCACCGCCCTGCACACTCCGGAGGGCCGGACGCTGCTCGCCGCCCTGCGCGACTACGACCCCGCCCAGGAACTGGCGGTCGCCTCACGGCTGCGCCGCGATCACCCCACCGAGTTGGTCTCCGCGGCTCTCGGGCAGGCCCGGCTGCGCCAGCGCGCCGTGGCGAAGTTCGGCGCCGAGGACGCGCACCGGATGTTCTTCACGCCCAACGGCGTCGAGCAGTCGACCCGCGCGACGGTCGGGGCCTACCGCGCCGAGCGGTTCCGGGCGCTCGGGGTCCGCCGCGTCGCCGACCTCTGCGGCGGGATCGGCGGGGACGCGATCGCCTTCGCCCGGGCCGGGATCTCCGTCCTGGCCGTGGACCGCGACCCGCTGACGGCCGAGGTCGCCCGCGCGAACGCCGAGGCGCTCGGGCTCGCCGATCTGATCGAGGTGCGGTGCGCGGACGTGACCGAGATCGACACGAGCCCGTACGACGCCGTCTTCGTGGACCCGGCGCGGCGCGGCGGGAGGGGCCGGATCTTCGACCCTGAGGCGTACTCGCCGCCGCTCTCCTGGGCGGTCGAGGCCGCCCGCAAGGCCCCGCACGCGGCGCTGAAGATCGCCCCCGGCGTCCCGCACGAGGCGGTGCCGGAGGAGGCCGAGGCCGAGTGGATCTCGGACGGCGGGGACGTGAAGGAGGCCGTGCTGTGGTTCGGCACCGCCCCCGGCGCCCGGCGCGCCACCCTGCTGCCCGCCGGCACGAGCCTGACCGGCCGCGGTCTCCCCGACCCCGCGCCGCGCCCGGTCGGCCGCTACCTCTACGAGCCGGACGGCGCGGTCATCCGCGCCCATCTCGTCGCCGAGGTCGCCGAGGAGCTGGACGGTGGCCTGATCGACGAGACGATCGCGTACATCACGGCGGACGCCCTCACCCCCACGCCGTACGCCACCGCCTACGAGATCACCGACGAACTCCCCTTCAACCTCAAGAAGTTGAAGGCTCTGTTGCGCGAACGCGAGGTCGGCACGCTGACGGTGAAGAAGCGCGGCTCGGCGGTCGAACCGGAGGAGATCCGCCGCCGCGTCAAGCCGAAGGGCCCGAACTCCGCCACGGTCTTCCTGACCCGCGTCGCGGGCGCGCCCACGATGCTGATCGGCGGCCCGGCGAGGGCCTAGGGCGTGTCGCAAGGCCCCCGCGCCACACGGCACCGGTCGGCGCTCCACCAACCGGCCGACCGCACGAGTCCGGCCGCCGCGTCAGCCGTCGCCTACGCCACCAGCCGTACCGCAAGCCGGTAGTGGCCGATCGCCTTCGTCGTGCCGATCAGGCCGCCGATCCACAGCCCGAGTCCCATCCCCATGAGGTACGCGACCGTCCCGTAGCCGCGTCCCGGGCCGACCCCCTCCGCGGGCGCGGCCAGGGAGACCCACAGGCCGACGGCGCACAGGAGGAGCGAGAGCAGCAGCCAGACGACGCTGAGGACGGGCTCGCGCAGCCGCGCGTCGGCCGTGCGGTCGGCGTCCAGGACGGCCCACAGGAGGAGCCGCTCCCGCGCCAGGCGGTCCTCGCGGACGCCGCGGCCGAGGAAGTAGACGGCGGGGACCACGGCACCCAGGCCGAGGGCCACGAAGAAGGCCGCGAACAGGCCCGAGATGGGGTCGATGGACTCCTCCAGCATGATGAGTCCGGAACCGCAGATCCCCCAGCCCAGCTGCAGGGTCGCCAGCCACACAAGGAAGACCGTGAGCCGCGCGCCACCGATCAGACGGCGGGTCAGCTCGGCCATCGCCCGTGCCCGGTCGGCCAGTCGGGCCTCGCGGTCGGGCCAGCTCTGTATCTCGGCCGGCGGCGGCGGTGGGGGCAGCGGGGCGCGTGGGGACATGCGAGCGACCCTACCGAGCCTCCCGCCCCTCCCGGCCCGCGAGGTCCTCCCGCCCCGTGCGCGCGCGTTCGGCGCGCTCCCGCAGCAGCTCCCGCTCCCGTTCGTTGCGGGTCAGCGAGGCCGCCCGCTCGAACTCGGCACAGGCCTCGGCCGGCCTGCCGAGGCGTTCCAGCAGGTCTCCCCGGACGCTCGGCAGCAAGTGGTAGCCCGCCAGGGCGTGTTCGTCGGCCAGGGCGTCCACGAGGGCCAGGCCCGCCTCCGGGCCCTCGGCCATCGAGACGGCCACCGCGCGGTTCAACTCGACCACCGGGGAGGGTGCGACGACCACGAGGCGCCCGTACAGCGCGGCGATCGTCCGCCAGTCCGTCTCCTCGTACGTCGGCGCCTTCGCATGGCAGGCGGCGATCGCGGCCTGGAGGGCGTACGGACCGTACGTACCGCCCTCGCCCGCCCGCCCGAGCGCCTCGAAGCCGCGCAGGATCAGCCGCCGGTCCCAGCGGCTGCGGTTCTGGTCGGCGAGGAGGACCGGCTGCCCGTCCGGTCCGGTCCGGGCCCCGGCGCGGGACGCCTGGATCTCCAGCAGGGCGGCCAGGCCGTGGACCTCGCCCTCCTTCGGCATCAGCCCGGCGAGCACCCTCGCCAGCCGCAGAGCGTCCTCGCACAGCGCCGGCCGCAGCAGGTCGTCGCCCGCCGTGGCCGCGTACCCCTCGTTGAAGATCAGGTAGATGACCTCGAGGACGGAGCCGAGCCGGGCCGCCCGGTCCTCCCCGTACGGCACCTCGAACTCCACGCCCGCCTTCGCCAGCGACCGCTTCGCCCGCACGATCCGCTGCGCGACCGTCGACTCCGGCACGAGGAAGGCGCGGGCGATCTCGTCCGTGCGCAGTCCGCCGAGCAGCCGCAGGGTCAGCGCGGTCCGCGCCTCGGCGGAGAGCACCGGGTGGCAGGCGGTGAAGATCAGCCGCAGCAGGTCGTCGTCGATGTCGTAGGGACCGGAGGGCTCGGGGTCGTACAACTCCTCGGTGAGCTCGCGGCCCACCTCGGCGAGCTTGCGCTCGTAGGTCTCACGGCGCCGTACGAGATCGACGGCGCGGTTCTTGGCGGCGGCCGTCAGCCAGGCCCCCGGCCGCTCCGGGACGCCCGTCCGCGGCCACTGCTCCAGGGCGGCGACCAGCGCGTCCTGGGCGATCTCCTCGGCGATGCCGACGTCGCGGACGATCCGCGCCACGGTCGCGATGATCCGCGGCGACTCCATCCGGAAGACCGTCTCGACGGCGGCGGGGGCGGGTGAGGTCATGGATCCACCATGACAGCACCCGCCCCGGCGGTGCCTACATCTCCTCGATCTCGCGGACCTCGCAGGTCACCTTCCACTGCGGCGGGTGAATCTCCAGGAACCGCCGGGACCACTCGATGGCCTCGGCCATGTCCCGGCACTGGGTGATCGAGTAGCCGCCGACGACCTCCTTGGTCTCGGTGAACGGGCCGTCGGTGGTGCCGATCTTCCCGCCCTCCCAGATGACACGGGTGGCCTCGGAGGTCGGCTTGAGCCCGGCCGTCTCCAGCATCACGCCGGCCTTGGTGATCTCCTCGAACAGCGCCCCCATGCGCTCGTCGAAGCCGGCGTCGGCGTCCTCCAGGACGAAGGCGCCCTCTTCGATGCGGATCATCGTCAGGTAGCGGGGCATGGTCTGTCTCCTTGCGTGGCGGGCGGGGCCGTTCCCCGCCTTCCACTCATACGTCGAACGGGCCGGACCCACATCGACACCACGCGGGAAGGAATTCTCAGAGATAGTCCTCCAGGCGGGCCACCGTGAAGCCCTGCTCCTGGATGTGGCGCAGCATGTCGGCCGTCATACGGGTCATCGTCGTGCCCTTGAGCTCGGACGGGCCGCGGAAGTGCGCCAGGATGATGTCGCCGGGGTGCAGCTTCTTGTCACCGCGCTGGTACTGCATGTTCTTGATCTGCATCGACTCGCGCCACAGCACGATCGCGTCCACCCCGCACGTGCCGGCGGCGGCGCGGGTGTCCTCGTTCCAGTTGCCGTACGGCGGGCGGAAGAGCCGCGGGGTCGTGCCGTACACCTTCGCCAGCTTCGTCTGCTGGCCGCATATCTCCCGGCTCTGGGCGGCCCGGCCGAGGGTGCGCAGGTTCGGGTGGGTGAGGGTGTGGTTGGCGACGCCGTTGCCGAGGGCCGCGAGCGGCTTGAAGTAGCCGTAGTCGGCGCGTATCGCGGAGTCGGTGAGGAACATCGTCACCGGGACCTTGAGGTCCTTCATCATCCGCACGAACTCCGGGTCCTTCTCGGCCCCGTCGTCGATGGTGATGAAGACGATCCTGTCCTGCGTCGGTATGTCGCTGACGACGGGGACCGGGCCGCCCGGCTGCCGTTTCACGGGCTTGGTCCGCGGCGGGGCGGGCGGGGCGGCGAAGGGCTTCAGGCCCCACTTCCGGTACGCGGCCGCGGCCTCGGCGGCCTGGTCGGGAGCCCGGTCGGGGCCCTTGCCCTCGGCGGGGGTCGTCGCGGGCGCGGACGGCTTCACGGGAGCGGTGTCCGCCCCCGCGGTGCCGCCGCAGCCCGTCACCAGCAGTGCCGCGGCGGTCAGCGCCGCCCAGGTCACGATCTTCTTGTCCACGCCGTGAGTCACGCCGTGGATGATGGCGAAAGCGGCCGGGGGGTTGCCTCAGTCGACGGACTCGAAGCGCCAGCGGTGCACCGGCCGGGTGATCAGGTCCGCGGCCGGCTCGGGCAGCTCGGGCAGCTCGGCGTCCGATGCCGGGGCGTCCCACCAGGTCAGCACGAGCACCCGGTCCTGGGGGGCCCGGAAGGTCTCGCGCCGCAGCGGCTCGTACGGAAGCTCCTGCGCCCGCGCCCACTCCAGGAGTTCGGCGCCCCGGCCCTGGACCGCCCGGGCCTCCCACATGAGCGTGAGGATCACGAGTAGAGGTTCTCCTTGCTGATCTCGTGCACGTGGTCGTGGTCGTGGTCGTGCGCCCCCGGTACGTGCGGGTCGGTCACGGGGAGGGACGAGTCCGCCGACAGCTCCAGGTCGGAGGCCGGCCGGTTGCGGGCGACCATCTCGGCGCCCAGCGCCGCCACCATCGCGCCGTTGTCCGTGCAGAGCCCCGGCCGCGGCACCCGCAGCCGGATCCCCGCGCGCTCGCACCGCTCCTGGGCCAGCGCCCGCAGCCGCGAGTTGGCCGCGACCCCGCCGCCGATCATCAGGTGGTCGACGCCCTCGTCCTTGCAGGCCCGGACGGCCTTGCGGGTCAGCACGTCGACGACCGCCTCCTGGAAGGACGCGGCCACGTCCCGTACCGGCACCTCCTCGCCCGCCGCGCGCTTGGCCTCGATCCAGCGGGCCACGGCGGTCTTGAGACCGGAGAAGGAGAAGTCGTACGCGGGATCCTTCGAGCCGCTCAGACCGCGCGGGAAGGCGATCGCCTTCGGGTCGCCCTCCCGGGCGAGCCGGTCGATGACCGGGCCGCCGGGGAAGCCGAGGTCGAGGACGCGCGCGATCTTGTCGAAGGCCTCGCCGGCCGCGTCGTCGATCGTGGCGCCCAGCGGCCGGACGTCGGCGGTGATGTCGGGCGCGAGCAGCAGCGAGGAGTGCCCGCCGGAGACGAGCAGCGCCATCGTCGGCTCGGGCAGCGGGCCGTGCTCCAGCTGGTCGACACAGATGTGCGAGGCGAGGTGGTTCACGCCGTAGAGCGGCTTGCCGAGCGCGTACGCGTACGCCTTCGCGGCCGAGACGCCGACGAGCAGCGCTCCCGCGAGGCCGGGGCCGGCCGTCACGGCGATGCCGTCGAGGTCGCGGGCGGAGATCCCGGCGTCCTTCAGCGCGCGCTCGATGGTCGGGACCATCGCCTCCAGATGGGCGCGGGAGGCGATCTCGGGGACGACTCCGCCGAAGCGGGCGTGGGTGTCCACGCTGGAGGCGACCGCGTCCGCGAGCAGGGTCGTGCCGCGGACGATGCCGACCCCGGTCTCGTCGCAGGAGGTCTCGATGCCGAGTACGAGGGGTTCGTCAGCAGCCATCAGAATCAGTCTCTGTTCCTTGAACGGTCAGTCGCATCACGAGCGCGTCGACATTGCCCGGCTGGTAGTAGCCGCGCCGGAAGCCGATGGGCTCGAAGCCGAAGCGCTCGTACAGCTTCTGGGCCCGGGTGTTGTCCACCCGCACCTCCAGCAGCACCTCCTCGCACTCGAAGGCGGTGGCGTGCTGGAGCAGATCGGTGAGCAGCCGGGCGCCGAGCCCGGTTCCCCACTGGTCGCGGGCGACGGCGATCGTCTGGACGTCGCCGAGGCCGCCGGCGGCGGCGAGCCCGGCGTAGCCGACGAGCTTCCCCCGCTCCTCGGCGACGATGTAGCGGCGGGTTGCCCTGGATCCGCGGGCGTGGGCCAGCTCGGACCAGAACATGCCCTCGGACCAGGCGTCCTCGGGAAACAGCTCGTGTTCGAGCACGAGCACCGGCTCGATGTCCCACCAGCGCATCTCGCGCAGCGTCGCGGACGTCACGGCGGTCACTGGGGAGTGACCACCTTGTAGTTCTTCGGCACCTGGGCGTCGGGGCGGCGCAGGTACATCGGCAGCGGGTCGAGGAAGTCGGCGCCCGCCGCGAGCCGTTCCGCCGCGAGGGCGGCCAGGGCGCCCGCGGACTGGTGCTCGGGGTCGCGGGCGTCCGGGAAGACCTCGGGGTACAGGCGCGCGCCCGCGCCGACGACCGGGAGCCCGGCGATCTGCTCGGCGATCTCGGCGGGCCGGTCGACGGCCGCGTCCGTGGTGCGCGTACGGGAGTTCTCGTACCGCGCCCAGTAGACCTCCTTGCGGCGCGCGTCCGTCGCGACGACGAACGGCTCCTCGATCCCGGAGGCGTACGCGAGCCCGTCCAGCGTGCACAGGCCGTGCACGGGCACGCCGAGCGCGGAGGAGAAGGTCGCGGCGGTGACGAGGCCGACCCGCAGTCCGGTGTACGGCCCCGGTCCGACGCCGACCACCAGGCCGGTGACCGCGTCGAGCTTCAGCCCGGCCTCCTTGAGGACCCGGTCGACGGCGGGCAGCAGCAGCTCCCCGTGGCGGCGGGCGTCGACCTGCCGCGACTCGGCGACGACGGATTCGCCGTCGTGGAGGGCGACGGTGACGGCGGGCGTGGCGGTATCCATGGCGAGCAAGAGCACGCAAACAGCCTACGGCTCCCGGCGGCCGGGCACGGCGCCCCGTCCCACCCTCCCGTGGCTGCTAACGTCACCATCGATACATACGTACGGGAGGTTGGCACGGTGGCAAGGAGCAGCTCGGGATTCGTGGCCGGGCTCACCGCGGCGGCGGTCGCCGCCGTCGCCTTCCTCGCCTACCAGGCGTCGGCGAACGCGCCCGCGGACGTCTCGGCCAAGCCGAGGACCACGGCGTCGGCCCCTACAACCGCCCCGACCGGCGGCCCCCAGAAGCCCGCCAAGGATCCCCTCGCCGTCCCGGCGAACTCGGGCAAGGGTGCGCGCGTGGTGTACGCGCTGGCCGAGCGCCGGGTGTGGCTGGTGGACGCGAAGGGCCAGGCCACGCACACCTTCTCGGTGATGCCGAGCACGGTGAGCCCGGCGCCGGGGTCGTACACCGTGAGCTCGCGCTCGGGTGCGGTGACCGGCTCGGACGGCATGCGGATCGAGCACGTGGTGCGGTTCGCGACCGTGCAGGACGTGTCGGTCGGCTTCAGCGCGGCGGTCGACGGCTCGCTCCCGACGCCGGACCCGGAGCGGAAGACCGGGGGCATCCGGATGAAGCGGGCGGACGGCGACGCGATGTGGACGTTCGCGGCGATCGGCGCGAAGGTCGTCGTCGTCGCGTAGCACCGACGGGCACGTCCGCCCGTACGGGGGGTCACCCGGCCACCCGCCCTTGACGCGCTCGCACGGCCTCGTGGCGTGGCTGGACGTGGATACGGGGCCTCGTGGCGTGGCTGGACGTGGATACGCGGCCCCGTGGTCGGACTCGACGCCTACGCGGCCTCGCGGCGGACGTGGTTGTCCCGCTCCTCGCCCCGCTCGGTCTCGTACGAGCCGTGGCCGGCTTCCCGTTCCGTCTCGCGCGGGGGTGTCGACACCGCGCTCGCCGCGGCACAGGAGGCCAGCAGCTCACTCATCGAGATGCGCTCGTCCGCGCGCTCGCGCTCTGGCGTCGCCATGCATGCCTCCCGTAGGTTAGGTACACCTAACCAGCTCGTGCATCCATGTCACCACGGCTCGTACGACCGACGCAACATCTTGCCGACACCTTGTCGGAACCTACGTACGTTCAGCTCAGCGCGAGGTCCTCGTCCGCCCACCGCGTGCCGATCCCGCGCAGCACGAGGGTGCGCCGGTCGTCGTCCGTGTCGCCGACGACCCGGTGGATCAGCACGTGCAGCCGGTCGTCCGTCAGCTCCTCGACCTTGCCGTCACCCCACTCGACGACGACCACGGAATCGGGCAGCGAGACGTCCAGGTCGAGGTCCTCCATCTCGTCGAGACCGCCGCCGAGGCGGTAGGCGTCGACGTGGACGAGGGCGGGTCCACCGACCAGGGACGGGTGCACCCGGGCGATGACGAAGGTCGGGGAGGTGACGGCGCCACGCACACCGAGGCCCTCTCCCAGGCCGCGGGTCAGCGTCGTCTTCCCGGCGCCGAGTTCACCGGTGAGCATGACGAGGTCGCCGGGGCGGAGCAGCTTGGCCAGGCGACGGCCGATCTCCTGCATCTCCTCCGGGGAGTCGATGTCGAGGGTGGCGGCGGAGTGCGGTTCAGCGGAGCGCTGTTCTTCCATACGAGCCATACCTGCCAACCTAACTGCTCCCGGAACCCGCCTTCGCCGCCTTCACGGGCACCGCGCCGACCTTCGCCAGGAGGTCGGCGAGCCGGTCCGTCACCACCTCGGGGTGCTCCAGCATCACCAGATGGCCGCCGTCGTCCACGATGACCAGCTCCGCCTCAGGCAGCAGGTCGGCGATGGCCTCGGTGTGCGCGCTGGGGGTGACCAGATCACGGTCCCCCGCGAGGGCGAGCACCGGGATCTCGCGGAAGACCTCCAGCGCCGCCGCCTTGTCGTGCTCGGCGAAGGCCGGATAGAACTCCGCGACCACGTCGATCGGTGTCGCCTCGATCATCCGCTCGGCGAACCGGGCGATCGCCGGATCGACGTCACGGGACGAGAAGGAGTACTTCTTGATCAGCCCGGCGAAGAGGTCGGCGGTGGCCCGGCGGCCCCGCTCGACGAGCTCCGCCTGCGAGCCGAGCGCCTTGAGCACGCCGGGCAGGACGCGACGCACCGCGTTGACCCCGGCGGACGGCAGCCCGTAGTTGACCTCGCCGAGCCGGCCGGCCGAGGTGCCGACGAAGGCCACGCCGACGACCCGCTCACGGATCAGCTCCGGGTACCTGTCGGCGAGCGCCATGATCGTCATGCCGCCCATCGAGTGCCCGACGAGGACCAGCGGGCCCTCGGGCGCGGCGGCGTCGATGACGGCCCTGAGGTCGCGGCCGAGCTGGTCGATGGAGACGGGGACGCCGTCGGGCCCGGACTGGGCGACCCCACGGGCCGAGCGTCCGTGGCTGCGCTGGTCCCAGTACACGGTACGGACGAGGCCGCGCAGCGCCGCCCGCTGGAAGTGCCAGGAGTCCTGGCCGAGGCAGTAGCCGTGGCTGAAGACGACGGTGACGGGCGCGGGCGGCTTGCGGCCGAAGAGCCGCCGGCGACGCGGGGCGGGCGGGTCCGGCTCGACCTCGTCGATCTCGTAGTACAGCGCGGTGCCGTCGTCGGCGAGCGCCTTGCCGGGGGTGCCGCGCAGGGAGCCGTAGGGGGCGGAGGCGTCGAGGGCGAGCCGTGCCCGCTGCCGCATGCCGCGCCCGACGGTGAGCCGCTCGATGGCGACGCCGGCCGCCGCGCCGGCGGCGATCACGCCTATCGCGGCACCGGCGAGCCCGGCACGCCGCCAGTTGTCGGTGCTGGACTCGCTCACTGCCACTCCCCTGGTCCCTGGTCGGTCGGTGCTTACCCGTTCAGATAGACGCGCGGGACGCGCGCTCCGATGCGGGTGACGATCTCGTACGCGATGGTGTCGGCGGCCTCGGCCCAGTCCTGGGCGGTGGGCTCGCCCCGGTCGCCGGGGCCGAAGAGCACGGCCTCGGTGCCGGGGGCGGGCGCGTCCCCGTCGAGATCGACGACGAACTGGTCCATGGCGACCCGGCCGGCGACGGTACGGACCTTGTCGCCGACGAGGACGGGGCCGCGGCCGGAGGCGTGGCGCGGGATGCCGTCGGCGTATCCGACGGGCACGAGACCGAGGGTGGTCTCGCGGCCGGTGACGTAGTGGTGGCCATAGCTGACGCCGTGGCCTTCGGGGACCTGCTTGACCAGCGCGACGCTCGCCTTGAGCGTCATCACCGGGCGCAGGCCGAAGTCGGCGGAGGTGCCGATCTCGGGGCTCGGCGAGACGCCGTACATGGCGATGCCGGGCCGTACGAGGTCGAAGTGGGTCTCGGGGAGCGTGAGGGTGGCCGGGGAGTTGGCGAGGTGCCGGACCTCGGGCTCGACGCCCGCCTTCTCCGCGTAGTCGAGCATCGAGCGGAAGACGTCGAGCTGGAAGGCGATGGAGGGGTGGCCGGGCTCGTCGGCGCAGGCGAGGTGCGACCAGAGGCCGGTGATGGTCACCAGCCCGTCCTTCTCGGCCTTGAGGGCCTCGCCGACGAGCTGGGGCCAGTCGGCGGGCTGGCAGCCGTTGCGGCCGAGGCCGGTGTCGGCCTTGAGCTGGACGCGCGCCCGCTTGCCCGTGTGGCGGGCGGCTTCCCGGACCTCGTCCAGGGCCCACATCCCGCTCACGGTCATGTCGAGGCCGGCCTCGATGCCCTCGGCCCAGGGGTCGCCGGGGGTCCAGAGCCAGCACAGGATCCGCGCGTCGGTGATCCCGGCGGCACGCAGGGCGAGCGCCTCGTGGGGGGTCGCGGTGCCGAGCCAGTCGGCGCCCGCTTCGAGGGCGGCGCGGGCGCAGCGGATCGCGCCGTGTCCGTACGCGTCCGCCTTGACCACGGCCATCACCTGGACGTGGGGCGCGACGCGGGCGCGCAGCGTGCGGACGTTGGCACGCAGCGCACCGAGGTCGATCTCGGCGCGGGCTCTGCGGGGCGGCGGTGTCTCAGTCATCGCGCCCAGTCTCTCAGGTGTCGGCTCCGAGCCGCCCCAGGCCACTTCCGGGAAGCCCGAGTGGCGACGAACCACCTCCGAAGACGCCCCGAAAAAGCAAGCCCCCAGGCCCCCGCACCACGCCCGCACGCCTCGCTGCGCCCCCGCGGGCTCGCCGCTACGACATCACGTCGCGCCACGCGTCCGGCAGGGCCGCTGCCACGTCTCCTGCCGCGATCGGCGCGCCGGCCGATGCGCGGCGGGCCGCGAGGCCGTGGAGGTAGGCGGCCACCGAGGCCGCGTCCAGGGCGCGCAGGCCCGCCGCCAGCAGGGAGCCGGCCAGGCCCGACAGGACGTCACCGCTGCCCGCCGTCGCCAGCCACGACGTCCCCGTCGGGTTCACCCGGACCGGCCCCGAACCCTCCGCCACCAGCGTCGTCGACCCCTTCAGGAGCACCGTCGCCCCGTACCGCGCCGCCAGCTCCCGTACCGCCGAAAGCCGTTCCGACTCCACCGAGTCACGCGAGACGCCGAGCAGCGCCGCCGCCTCCCCCGCGTGCGGGGTGAGCAGCGTCGGGGCCGTACGCCCCCGCACCACCGACGCGTCCAGCTCCCGCAACCCGTCCGCGTCCACCAGGACGGGTACGTCCGAGGCGAGGACGTCCGCGACCCCCGGCCCGTCGCCGAGCCCCGGTCCGACGACCCACGCCTGCACCCGCCCCGCCTTCGCCGGAGGCCCCGAGTGCACCAGGGTCTCCGGGAAGCGGGCGATCACCGCGTCGGCCGCGGGCCCCACGTACCGCACCGCCCCCGCCCCGCCCCGCAGCGCGCCGGCCACCGCCAGCACCGCCGCGCCCGGGTACCGCGCGGAGCCGGCGACCACGCCCACGACACCCCGCCGGTACTTGTCGCTCTCCGCGCCGGGCGCGGGCAGCATCCCCGCCACGTCCTCGTGCTGGAGCGCCTGGAGCTCCGGCACGGACGGCAGGTACTCCCCGAGACCGATGTCCACGAGCCGCAGCGCGCCCGCGTACTCCCGCGCCGGGTCGATCAGCAGCCCCGGCTTGTACGCCCCGAACGTGACCGTCGCGTCCGCCCGCAGCGCCTCCCCGGCGACCGTCCCCGAGTCCGCGTCCACCCCGCTCGGCAGGTCGACGGCGACCACGGCCGCGTCGGAGCCGCGTGCCGCCCGCGCCACCGGCACGGCGTCCGGCCGCAGTCCGCCGCGCCCGCCGATGCCGGTGATCCCGTCGAGTACGAGATCGGCGGCCGCCAGCGCCTCGTACGGGTCCTCCGTCACCCGCCCCCCGGCCGCCAGCAGCGCCGCGAGACCGCGCTCGTGGGCCCGCGAGCCCAGCAGGACGGCCGTCACACCGGCCCCGCGGCGCGCCAGCCGCGCCCCCGCGTAGAGCGCGTCGCCGCCGTTGTCCCCGCTGCCCACGAGCAGGACGACCCTCGCCCCGTACACATGGCCGCGGCCGAGCAGCGAGAAACAGGCGGCGGCGAGTCCCGCCGCCGCCCGTCGCATGAGCGCGTCCTCGGGCAACGTCGCCATCAGCTCGGCCTCGGCGGCCCGTACGGTCTCCACGCGGTAAGCGGTACGCATGTCCCGCAGTCTGCCGCACACCTCAAGCCACCGCCGGGAGGCGAGGGTTGACGGTCCGGCTCGGGGTCGGCGGCGAGGGCGTGGCCCCGCCCGCCTACCCCTCCGCGATCACCACCGCCGACGCCACCCCCGCGTCGTGGCTGAGCGACACATGCCAGCGCTTCACGCCCAGTTCGGCCGCCCGCGCCGCCACCGTCCCGCTCACCCGCAGCCGCGGCTGCCCGCTGCCCTCGACGTACACCTCGGCATCGGTCCAGTGCAGGCCGGCCGGCGCGCCGAGCGCCTTGGCCAGCGCCTCCTTCGCCGCGAAGCGCACGGCCAGGGAGGCGACCCCGCGCCGTTCCCCGCTCGGGAGCAGCTGCTCGCGCTCCACGAAGAGGCGCTGGAGCAGCCCAGGCGTCCTTTCGATCGACGCGGCAAAGCGGTCGATCTCCGCCACGTCGATCCCCACCCCGATGATCATTCGCTCACTCCACGGTCACAGATTTCGCCAGGTTGCGCGGCTGGTCCACCTCGTTGCCGCGCGCCGTCGCCAGTTCGCAGGCGAAGACCTGCAGCGGCACGGTGGAGACCAGCGGCTGGAGCAGCGTAGGCGTCGCCGGGATACGGATGAGGTGGTCGGCGTACGGGACGACCGCCTCGTCGCCCTCCTCGGCGATGACGATCGTCCGCGCCCCGCGCGCCCGGATCTCCTGGATGTTGGAGACGATCTTGTCGTGCAGCACGGACCGGCCGCGCGGCGAGGGCACGACGACCACCACCGGAAGGTCCTCCTCGATGAGCGCGATCGGCCCGTGCTTCAGCTCGCCGGCGGCGAAGCCCTCGGCGTGCATGTACGCCAGTTCCTTGAGCTTCAGCGCGCCCTCCAGGGCCACCGGGTAGCCGACGTGCCGGCCGAGGAACAGCACGGTGTCCTTGTCGGCGAGCGAACGGGCCAGCGCGCGCACCGGCTCCATCGTCTCCAGGACCCGCTCGACCTCGTCGGCGATCCGGGCGAGCTCCCTGATCACCGCGTGGATCTCGTCGCCCCACTGCGTCCCGCGCACCTGGCCCAGGTAGAGCGCCAGCAGATAGCAGGCGACCAGCTGCGTCAGGAACGCCTTCGTGGACGCGACGGCGACTTCGGGACCCGCGTGCGTGTAGAGAACGGCGTCGGACTCGCGGGGGATGGTCGACCCGTTGGTGTTGCAGACGGCGAGCACCTTGGCGCCCTGCTCGCGCGCGTGTCGCAGCGCCATCAGGGTGTCCATCGTCTCGCCGGACTGGGAGATGGCGATGACGAGCGTGCGCTGGCCGAGGATCGGGTCGCGGTAGCGGAACTCGCTCGCCAGCTCCACCTCGCAGGGGATCCTGGTCCAGTGCTCGATGGCGTACTTCGCGATCATTCCGGCGTGGAAGGCCGTGCCGCAGGCGATGATGACGATCTTGTCGGCCTCGCGCAGCACCGCGTCCGGGATGCGTACCTCGTCGAGCTTGAGGTGGCCCTCGGCGTCGATCCGCCCGAGGAGGGTGTCCGCGACCGCCTTGGGCTGCTCCGCGATCTCCTTGAGCATGAAGTAGTCGTAGCCGCCCTTCTCGGCGGCCGAGGCGTCCCAGTCCACGTGGTACGCCCGTACGTCGGCCGGGGCGCCGCCGAAGTCGGTGACCTCGACGCCCTCGCGGGAGAGCTCGACGACCTGGTCCTGGCCCAGCTCGATCGCGGCCCGGGTGTGCGCGATGAAGGCGGAGACGTCGGAGGCGAGGAAGTACTCCCCCTCGCCGACGCCGACCACCAGCGGCGAGTTCCGCCGGGCGCCGACCACGACGTCGGGCTGGTCGGCGTGGACGGCGACCAGCGTGAACGCGCCGTCGAGCCGCCGGCACACCAGCCGCATCGCCTCGGCGAGGTCACCGCTGGAGGAGAACTCCTCGGCGAGCAGATGGGCCACGACCTCGGTGTCCGTCTCGGACGCGAGGTCGTGGCCGCGCTCCTCCAGCTCGGCCCTGAGGGCGGCGAAGTTCTCGATGATCCCGTTGTGGACGACGGCCACGCGCCCCGCGTTGTCGAGATGCGGGTGCGCGTTGACGTCGGTCGGCCCGCCGTGGGTGGCCCAGCGGGTGTGTCCGATACCGGTGGAGCCGCTCGACAGCGGCCGGTCCACCAGCTCCTTCTCCAGATTGACGAGCTTGCCCGCCTTCTTCGCCGCGGCCAGTCCCCCGTCGGAGAGCACCGCGACGCCGGCCGAGTCGTAGCCCCGGTACTCGAGCCGCTTGAGGCCCGCGATCACCACATCAAGCGCCGACTGCCCGCCGACGTATCCCACGATTCCGCACATGGCGGCAGCCTACGACCGAAGGCGCCCGGAGGGCCGGACTCAGCCGAGCTTGGCCGCCTGCGCGTCGATGAGGACCTTCGGCTGCTCCTTGACCTCACCGGCGAGGCTGATGGTGGAGAGGGCCGCGAGGTTGTTGCCCTTGCGGAAGACGACGAGCTTGCTGATGAACGGCGTGCCCTCCATGTCGGAGGTGACGGTGAAGGCGACGGCCTCCTCACCGGCGGTCACGGTGTCGGGGGCGACCTTGGAGACCTTGGTCTGCTCCCCGCCGCTCTTGACCGTGAAGCCGCCCGCGCACTCGGTGCCGGCCGTCTTCAGCAGCGCGAGGGCGTCCTGCGCACCGGCGCCGTCGTACGACCCGAGGGTCACGGCGGTGACCGGGGCACCGAGCGCCCCGATCGCGGCATCCGTGGGATCCTGCGTCGCGTTCTTCTCCGGAATCGCGACGGCCTTGCGCTGCACGGTCGCAGCGGGGCTGCCGGGAGCGATGAACGACATGGCGTCGGCGATCGGCTTGCAGGCGGCCTTGTCGGTGGCGACGTCACCGGACTTGACGACGTCACCGGCCTCGGCCTTCTGCACCTTGTGCGCCTTGAGGTCGGCCTGCTCGACGACGAGCTTCTCCAGCTCGGCGGCGGACAGCGCCTTGGCCGCAGGCGCGGCGGAGGTGGCGGACGGCTTGGCGGCGTCCTTGCCCTTCTCCTCGCCCTTCCCGTCCCCACCGCAGGCGGTGAGCAGCAGCGCGAGCGAGGCTGCGGAGGCAACGGCGGCGGCGGTTCTCACGGACGTACGCATTCGGATGTGACCTTCTGTTCCTTTGTGCCGCCCCATGGGCGGCGTCCCCCCGCGTAAGTCCACCCCACGCGGCATCTTGCATGATCACGGTAGTGCAGGGGTCGGACAACAGCTTTTCCGCGTGACCCACCCCACCACCCACAACCGCCCCCGACCCACGACAATGGCGGGGTGATCACTTCGCCGCCACGAAGCCCCCACCCCAAGGGGAACGGCAACGGCCAGCGCCGGGCCGAGGCCACGCCGTACGTCGACCTCACCCGAGGCGAGTGGAGCGCGCTGCGCGACAAGACGCCGCTGCCGCTCTCCGCCGACGAGGTCGAGCGGCTGCGGGGCCTCGGCGACGTCATCGACCTCGACGAGGTGCGGGACATCTATCTGCCGCTGTCCCGCCTGCTCAATCTGTACGTCCAGGCCACCAGCGGGCTGCGCGGGGCGCTCAACACGTTCCTCGGGGAGCGGGCCGAGCAGCGCGGCACGCCCTTCGTCATAGGGGTCGCCGGCTCCGTCGCCGTGGGCAAGTCCACCGTGGCCCGTCTCCTCCAGGCGCTGCTCGCGCGCTGGCCGGAGCACCCGCGCGTGGAGCTCGTCACCACCGACGGCTTCCTGTATCCGATGGAGGAGCTGAGGGCGCGCGGGCTGATGTCCCGCAAGGGCTTCCCCGAGTCGTACGACCGCCGGGCGCTGACCCGGTTCGTCGCCGACATCAAGGCCGGCAAGGACGAGGTCACCGCTCCGGTCTACTCCCACCTGATCTACGACATCGTGCCGGGCGAGCGGCTCGTGGTCCGCCGTCCCGACATCCTGATCGTCGAGGGGCTCAACGTCCTCCAGCCGGCGCTGCCCGGCAAGGACGGCCGTACGCGCGTCGGTCTCGCCGACTACTTCGACTTCTCGGTGTACGTCGACGCCCGGCCCGAGGACATCGAGCGCTGGTACCTCAACCGGTTCCGCAAGCTGCGCGACACGGCGTTCCAGAACCCGGACTCGTACTTCCAGCGCTACACCCAGGTCTCCGAGGAGGAGGCCCTGGAGTACGCCCGCACGATGTGGCGGACCATCAACAAGGTGAACCTGCTGGAGAACGTGGCTCCGACGCGCGGCCGCGCGACCCTCGTGGTGCGCAAGGGACCGGACCACAAGGTGCAGCGCCTGAGTCTCCGTAAGCTCTGAAGCCCATAGGGTGCGGCCATGCTGCATCTGCGGATCATCACTCCGTCCGCCCGGACGGAAGCGGTTCTCCATCTGATCGACACGACCGTGGGCACCACCCATCTCGTGGTGCTCGAAGGTGCCGCCCGCGAACCGGCCGGTGACATCGTGATGTGCGACGTCGCCCGCGAGGCCGGTGACGAACTCCTGCACGGGCTGCGGGAGTTGGACATCGACAAGGTCGGTTCCATCGCCGTCACGCACATCGACCTCTCGCTCTCGGAACGCGCCGACCTGGCGGAGCGGGAGGCGCCGGGCGAGGCGGCGGACGCGGTGATCTGGGAGCAGCTCACCGAGACCTCCCAGGAGGAGTCCACCCTCACGATCACCTACGCGGCCCTGATGATCGTGGCGACGATGATCGCGGCCTGTGGCGTGGTCCTGGACAACGCGATCCTGATCGTGGGCGCCATGGCGGTCGGCCCCGAGTTCGGCCCGCTCGCCGGGATCAGCACGGCCCTGGTGCGCCGCGCGCCGCGGGCGGCCTGGCGCTCACTGGTCGCGCTCCTCGTCGGCTTCGCGTCGGCGATCGTGGCGACGACCGTGTTCAGCCTGGTGATGGACGCCCTCGGCCAGTTCAACGTGGACATGCTCGACGCACCGCGCCCGAACACCGGCTTCATCTTCCAGCCCGACCCGTTCTCCTTCGTCGTCGCGCTGCTCGCGGGCGTGGCCGGAGTGGTCTCGCTGACCTCGTCGAAGGCGGGCGTGCTGGTCGGCGTGGCGATCTCGGTGACGACCGTCCCGGCGGCGGCGAACGCCGCCGTGGCCCTCAGCTACGGCGATCTGAACCAGATGTGGGGCTCCGCCGAGCAGTTGCTGCTGAACCTGGGCGGCATCATCGTCGCCGGGGTTCTCACCCTCATCGGCTGGAAACTGCTGTGGCGCACCCAGCGGGGACGGATGACCCGCCCACCGGGTGCGCCACGGAAGCACTGAAGCCTGGGGTCCGAGCCCCGAGGGTCCTAGCCGAGCGCGGACTTCACCACGTCCGCCAGGCGTCCGGCCACGGCCCGCGCCTGCTCGATGTCGGCGGCCTCGACCATCACCCGTACCAGCGGCTCGGTGCCCGAGGGGCGGAGCAACACACGGCCGGTGGAGCCCAGTTCGCGCTCCGCGTCGGTGACCGCGGCGGCCAGCTCGCCGGAGGTCTTCACCCGGGACTTGTCCACGTCGGGCACGTTGACGAGGACCTGCGGCAGCCGCTCCATGACGGAGGCCAGCTCCGCGAGCGACCTGCCGGTGGCCGATACCCGCGCCGCCAGCATCAGGCCGGTCAGCGTGCCGTCGCCGGTGGTGGCGTGGTCGAGCACGATCACGTGCCCGGACTGCTCGCCGCCCAGCGCGTAGCCGTGCTCCTTCATCGACTCCAGGACGTAGCGGTCGCCGACCGCCGTCTGCACGAGCTGGAGGCCCTCGCGCTCCATGGCCAGCTTGAAGCCGAGGTTGGACATCACGGTCGCGACAACGGTGTCGCCGCGCAGCGTCCCGGCCTCGCGCATGGCGAGGGCGAGCACGGCGAGGATCTGGTCGCCGTCGATCTCGTTGCCGGCCGCGTCCACGGCGAGGCAGCGGTCCGCGTCACCGTCGTGGGCGATGCCGAAGTCGGCGCCGTGCTCGACCACGGCGGCCTTGAGCAGGCCGAGGTGGGTGGAGCCGCAGCCGTCGTTGATGTTGAGGCCGTCCGGCTCCGCACCGATGGTGACGACCTGGGCACCGGCCCGGGTGAACGCCTCGGGCGACACGTGCGAGGCGGCGCCGTGCGCCTCGTCGAGGACGACCTTCAGCCCGTCGAGCCGGTTCGGCAGGACGGCGAGGAGGTGGGAGACGTACTTTTCGAAGCCCTCGTCGTAGTCACGGACCCGGCCGACGCCGGCGCCGGTCGGCCGCTCCCACGGGGCACCGGTGCGGTGCTCCTCGTAGACGGACTCGATCCGGTCCTCCAGCTCGTCGGCGAGCTTGTGGCCACCGCGGGCGAAGAACTTGATGCCGTTGTCGGGCATCGCGTTGTGGCTGGCCGAGAGCATCACGCCGAGGTCGGCGCCGAGCGCTCCGGTGAGATGGGCCACGGCGGGGGTGGGCAGGACGCCGACGCGCAGGACGTCCACGCCCGCGCTCGCGAGGCCCGCCACGACGGCGGCCTCCAGGAACTCTCCCGACGCACGCGGGTCACGCCCGACCACCGCGGTCGGCCGATGGCCCTCAAAGGTCCCCGCCTCGGCGAGCACATGCGCCGCGGCGACCGACAGACCGAGCGCGAGCTCCGCCGTCAGATCCGCGTTGGCAACACCGCGCACACCGTCCGTGCCGAAGAGTCGTCCCACAGCTGTCCTCCGAAACTGCTCCGAATTTGCGATCCCCTGAGCGCTAGATGCCCGTTTTCACATCAGAGCTGCCCAGAAAGGCCCAGGGGGAGGAAAAGACGTACGCCCCGGCAGCACGGGCAGTGCCGCCGGGGCGTACGTGCAAAGCAGACCGAGCAGGCGATTAACGCTTGCTGTACTGCGGGGCCTTACGGGCCTTCTTGAGACCGGCCTTCTTGCGCTCGACCGCACGGTCGTCGCGGGAGAGGAAGCCGGCCTTCTTCAGCGCCGGGCGGTTGTTCTCGACATCCGCCTCGTTCAGCGCACGGGCCACGCCGAGGCGCAGGGCGCCGGCCTGACCGGAGACACCGCCACCCGCGATGCGGGCGATGACGTCGTAGCGGTTGTCGAGCTCGAGCACCTTGAAGGGCTCGTTGACTTCCTGCTGGTGCACCTTGTTCGGGAAGTAGTCCTCGAGCGTACGCCCGTTGATCTTCCACTTGCCGGTGCCCGGAACGATCCGGACGCGGGCGATGGCGTTCTTGCGACGACCCAGGCCGGCGGCCGGCTGCGGGTCACCGAAGCGCGACGCCAGGGACTCCGAGGTGTACTCGCCCTCGACGGGGACCTCGGACTCGAAGGTGGTGACCTCGGCGTAGGTCTCCTCGCCCTCGATGGGGTTCTCAACAGTGGTCTCGGCCACGATTCTCCTCAGATTTCTTTCGTTCTTAGGGGGTGTGGCCGGAACTACTGCGCGACCTGGGTGATCTCGAACGGGACCGGCTGCTGGGCAGCGTGCGGGTGGTTCTCGCCCGCGTAGACCTTCAGCTTCGAGAGCATCTGACGGCCCAGGGTGTTCTTGGGGATCATGCCCTTGATGGCCTTCTCGACGGCCTTCTCGGGGTTCTTGGCCAGCAGCTCGTCGTAACGGACGGAGCGGAGACCACCCGGGAAGCCGGAGTGGCGGTAGGCCAGCTTCTGGGTCTTCTTGTTGCCGGACAGGTGGACCTTGTCAGCATTGATGATGATGACGAAGTCGCCCATGTCCATGTGGGGGGCGTAGACGGGCTTGTGCTTGCCTCGGAGGAGGTTCGCAGCCGTCGTCGCCAGACGGCCCAGGACGATGTCCTGAGCGTCGATGATGTGCCACTGGCGAGTGACATCGCCGGGCTTGGGGCTGTACGTACGCACTTCGTAGCCTTCGCTTCTTCAGTGGATGGAGTCCAGACACACCTGAAGCGATCATGCAGCTGGGGCCTGCACTGCCGGGAACACCGCCCGTATGCGAGCCACTGGTAACTGCTCCAGGGAACCTGCGTAAGGGCCCTTCGCGTGAGAACGACGAAGCCAATACGCATAACAAACCGCAACACTACCCGCGGCACCCTCGACGGGTCAAAACGCCTCCGCCCGGCCCGGCTCACCGCGCCCGCTCGCCCCGGGGCGCCCCGTCGTAGATCTCCCGCGAGGCGAGGACCTCCTCGATGTGCCCGTCCGCCCAGTCCTTCACGGCCCGGACCACCGGCAGCAGGCTCACCCCGAGCGCCGTCAGCTCGTAGTCCACCCGTACGGGCACGGACGGCGTCACCGACCGGGCCACGAGGCCGTCCCGCTCCAGCGCCCGCAGCGTCTGCGTGAGCATCTTCTGACTGACGCCGGCGATCGTGCGGCCCAGGTCGCTGTAGCGCCGCGGGCCGTCCGCGAGGGCGCTCAGGACCAGGGTGACCCACTTGTCGGCGATCCGGTCGAGGAGCTGCCGGGCGGGGCACTCGGCGAGGTAGGCGTCATAGGCGCGACGCGCCTCCTCGCGCTGCTGCGCGGCGGTACGCGTGGCCATGGACGCCCCTCCCCGTGCGGTACGCACTCCCGCGTACGTACTTCCCCACGGAGAGTAGCTCTCCCTAGGTTCGCGGCAACACTCCTTCCCATGGAAAGGCGGCCGCCATGCGCGCCCTCGTCATCGACTCCTTCGGCGGACCGGAGGTCCTGCGGATCGCCGACGTACCCGCCCCCACGTCCCCGGGCCCCGGACGGGTACGGGTCCGCGTCGAGGCGGCGACGGTCAACCCCGTGGACCTGGCCACCCGCTCCGGCGCGCTCGCGGCCGCCGGGCTGATGCCCGCACGGGCACGGACCGGCCTCGGCTGGGACGTGGCGGGCGTGGTCGAGGAGACGGGACCCGGCGTCACCGAGCCGCGCCCGGGCGACCGGGTCATCGGCCTGCACGACCGTCTGGACGTGCCGCTCGGCACCCAGGCCGAGCAGGTCGTGCTCGACGCCCGCGCTCTCGCCCCGGCCCCCGCGGGCGTCCCCGCCGCCGCGGCCGCCACGCTGCCGCTGAGCGGTCTCACCGCGCTTCAGGCCCTCGACGCGCTCGGGCTCTCCCCGGGCGAGGCGCTGCTGGTCACCGGAGCGGCGGGAGCGGTGGGCGGCCACACCGTGCAGCTGGCCGTCGCGCGCGGGCTGCGGGTCGTCGCGTCCGCCCGGGAGAGCGACGAGGCGCTCGTCCGCGGCCTGGGGGCGGAGCTCTTCGTGCCGGACACGGCCGACCGGCTCGGGGAGGCGGTCCGCACCCTGGTCCCCGGGGGCGTGGCCGGGGCCGTGGACGCCGCGGTCCTGGGGGCGACCGCCCTCGACGGCGTGCGCTCCGGCGGAGCCTTCGCGGCGCTCGTCGCGGGCGGGGCCCCGGTCCCGCTGCGGGGCACCCGGGTGCACCAGGTCTGGATCCGCGCCGACGGCCGGGCCCTGGCAGGACTGGCCGCCCTCGCCGAGGCCGGCACCCTGACCCCAAGGGTCGCGGCCACCCTCCCCCTCGCCGCGGCACGGGACGCCCACGAGCGTCTGGCGGCGGGCGGCGTACGGGGCCGCCTGGTCCTGCTCCCGTAGAAGCCCCGAGGACCCGGCGGCATCCGCCGTCAGCGCACCCGGTCGACCCGTCGTTCGTCCCAGACGGGCTCCGGGGTCTCGCGGACCACCCCGTCCGAGCCGAAGACCAGATAGCGGTCGAAGGTCTTCGCGAACCAGCGGTCGTGCGTGACGGCGAGCACCGTGCCGTCGTACGACTCCAGACCGTCCTGGAGCGCCTCCGCCGACTCCAGGTCGAGGTTGTCCGTCGGCTCGTCGAGCAGCAGCGCCGTCGTGCCCGAGAGCTCCAGGAGCAGGATCTGGAAGCGGGCCTGCTGGCCGCCGGAGAGCTTCTCGAAGGGCTGGTCGCCCTGCGCCTCCAGCTCGTACCGCCGCAGCACCGACATCGCGCCGCCCCGGTCCTTCGCGTGCTCCGACCAGAGGATGTCCACGAGGGAGCGGCCCTGCAGCTCCGGGTGGGCGTGGGTCTGGGCGAAGTGACCGGGGACCACCCGCGCGCCGGTCTTCCACAGGCCCGTGTGGGCCACGGACGGATCCCCGGCGAGCAGCCGCAGGAAGTGCGACTTGCCCGACCCGTTCGAGCCGAGGACGGCGACCCGCTCCCCGTAGAAGATCTCCAGCGAGAACGGCTTCATCAGACCGGTCAGTTCAAGGTTCTCGCAGGTCACCGCCCGCACACCGGTCCGGCCGCCACGCAGCCGCATCCGGATGTCCTGTTCGCGCGGCGGCTCCGGCGGCGGGCCGGCCTCCTCGAACTTCCTCAGCCGGGTCTGCGCCGCCGCGTACCGGGACGCCATCTCATGGCTGACCGCCGCCGCCTGTCGCAGGTTGATCACCAGCTTCTTCAGCTGCGCATGCTTCTCCTCCCAGCGCCGCTTCAGCTCCTCGAAGCGGGCGAACCGCTCCCGCCGCGCGTCGTGGAAGGTCTCGAAGCCGCCGCCGTGCACCCACACGTCCGACCCGGCGGGGCCGGGCTCGACCGCGATGATCTTCTCGGCGGCCCGGGCCAGCAGCTCCCGGTCGTGGGAGATGAAGAGCACGGTCTTACGGGTCTCCCGCAACCGCTCCTCCAGCCACCGCTTGCCGGGGACGTCCAGATAGTTGTCCGGCTCGTCGAGCAGCAGCACCTCGTCGGTGCCCCGCAGCAGCGACTCCAGGACCAGCCGCTTCTGCTCGCCGCCGCTGAGCGTGCGGACCTCCCGGAACTGCGCCTTCTCGTACGGCATGCCGAGGGCGGCCATCGTGCACATGTCCCAGACGGTCTCGGCCTCGTACCCCTGGACCTCGGCCCAGTCGCTGAGCGCCTGCGCGTACGCCATCTGCGCGGCCTCGTCGTCGACCGTCATGATCAGGTGCTCGGCCGCGTCGACCGCCTTCGCCGCCTCGCGGATCCGCGGCTGGGCGACGGAGACCAGCAGGTCACGGACCGTACGCTCGTCCCGCACCGAGCCGACGAACTGCGGCATCACACCGAGACCGCCGCTCACGGTGACCGAGCCGCCGTGCGGCTGGAGCTCCCCGGAGATCATCCGGAGCAGCGTGGTCTTCCCGGCGCCGTTGGCCCCGACCAGGGCGACCACCGCGCCCTCCCCCACCCGGAAGGAGGCGTCCGCGAGCAGGACCCTCCCGTCGGGAAGGTAGTACTCCAGATGCGCGGCCTCGACATGTCCCATGAGGTGCATTGTCGCCGCCGGCACCGCTGTCTCCCAACCGGTTTAGGATGCGCGGCATGAGCTTTGGGGGACCGCAGTGGCCACAGGAGCCGCAGCAGCAGGGACAGCAGCAGCCGTTCGGACAGCAGCCCGACCCGTTTCCGGGGGCACAGGATCCGTTTCCTGGGGCGCAGGCGTCGCACACACCGGACTGGGGCGCCCTCGCCGACGCCTCCGCGGGCGCCCGGCGGCGTAAGCGCTGGCTGATGATCGGCGGTGGCGCGCTCGCCACCCTCGCGGTCGGCGCGATCGTCGCCACAGCGGTCGTGAGCAGCAACGACACCACCACGACGGGCAAGAACGGCACGGTGACCCCCACCGGCTCGGCCACGGCGAGCGGCACCCCGACACCCGCCCCGACGTTCTCCTCCGTGGCTCCGCCGCCCCCGCCCAACCCCAAGGACTTCATCTCGAACGAGAAGAAGGACAAGGCCCCGCTGAGCGCCGAGGGCCTCTTCCCGGGCAAGAAGCTGACGATGAGCGGCCGCGCGTACAGCAAGGGCGCGACCTCGTCGACGACGAACTGCGCGAGCGTCGCGCAGGGCGCCCTCGGCTCGATCCTGAAGAAGAACGGCTGCGACCGCGTGATTCGCGCCACCTATGTGAAGGACGGGGTCGCGATCACCGTCGGCGTGGCCGTGTTCTCCACCGAGGCCGAGGCGCTGAAGGCGAAGAACCAGGCCAGCGGCGGCATCGCCCCCCTGGCCGGCTCGGGCGTGAAGGAGTTCTGCCGCGCGACGGTCTGTCTGCGCCGGGCGAACTCGATCGGCCGGTACGCGTACTTCACCCAGGCCGGGTTCATCAACGGCAAGAAGGTCACCACGGGCGACAAGGCCGTCTTCCAGGCCAGTGACGACCTGGGCACCTTCTCCTTCAACCAGATCTACGCCCGGGGCCGCTCCCAGGCGTCAGCAGCAGCCGGCGCTCCCGGGGAGTGACCGCTTGTTCCTGGCCTCCCGGTTCCGGGAGGCCAGGAGCTCGTCGGCCGGATAGCCGACCTCTTCGAGGGTGAGCCCGTGCGGCCGGACGACATGCACGGCCGAGTCCCGGACGCCCGCGGCGAGCACCTTCGCCGGCCAGTCGACCGGGCGGTGTCCGTCGCCGACGAAGAGCAGGGCGCCGACGAGCGAGCGGACCATGTTGTGGCAGAAGGCGTCCGCCTTGACGGTCGCTTCGAGGATGCCGCCGGGCCGCCGGTCCCAGCGCAGCTCCTGGAGCGTACGGATGGTGGTGGCGCCCTCACGCTTCTTGCAGTACGCGGCGAAGTCGTGCTCGCCGACGAGCCGCTCGGCGGCGGCGTTCATGGCATCCATGTCGAGGGCCCAGTCGTGCCACAGGACGTGGCCGCGCAGGAGCGGGTCGACACCGCCGGGGTTGTCGGTGACGCGATAGGCGTAACGACGCCAGATGGCCGAGAACCGCGCGTTGAACCCGCTCGGGGCCTCGGTCAGCCGCCAGACCCGCACATCGTGCGAGAGCCGCCCCGCGAGCCGCCTGAGCAGCTTGTCCTGGTGCTCGGCCCACAGCTCGACGGGCAGATCGACGTGGGCGACCTGGCCGCGGGCATGCACACCGGCGTCGGTGCGTCCGGCGACGGTCAGCTCGTACGTCTCCTTGGACCGCGTCACGGTCTTCAGGGCGTCCTCGACGTCACCCTGGACGGTCCGCTGTCCCTGGGCCTGCTTGGCCCAGCCGGAGAAGTCCTTCCCGTCGTAGGAAAGGTCGAGCCGGATCCGTACGAAGCCGGGCTGCACGTCGTCGCTCACGCGATTCATCCTCTCAACATCACGGGAGCGGGCCCGTACCCCTGGGGGTACGGGCCCGCACACGAGATTCGTCGGAACGCTTACGCGTCCTTCGACTCCTCGGCGGCGTCCTCGACCTTGGTCTCCTCGACCTTGGCCTCGTCAGCCTCCTTGACGGCGCGCTTGGCGGCGGCCTCGGCCTCGGCGACGGTCGCCTTCTTGGCGATCTCGCCCTCGACCAGCTCGATCACGGCCATCGGGGCGTTGTCGCCACGACGGTTGCCGATCTTGGTGATACGGGTGTAGCCACCCGGGCGCTCGGAGTAGCGCGGGGCGATCTCGGTGAAGAGCGTGTGGACGATGCCCTTGTCCGTGATCGTCTGCAGCACCAGGCGACGGTTGTGGATGTCGCCCTTCTTCGCCTTGGTGATCAGGCGCTCGGCGACCGGACGCAGGCGGCGGGCCTTGGCCTCGGTCGTGGTGATGCGGCCGTGCTCGAAGAGGGACTTCGCCAGGTTGGCGAGCAGCAGACGCTCGTGAGCGGCGCTGCCACCGAGGCGGGCACCCTTGGCGGGACGCGGCATGGTGTTTCTCCTTGTGATCTGCACCGGCCGTGTGAGGTACCGGTGTCAGTGTCCGAGCAGGCGGTTACCTGTCGGAGACCCGCGCCCCCGAGGGGGCGCGGGGAACTGCGCGACCGGCCGGAGCCGGTCCGCAGCCGGAACGGGACCGTCGGTCCCGAGTTCTCAGTACTGCTCGGTCTCGACGAAGCCCGCGTCCGCGTCGTCGTCGGCGCCGAAGGCGTCGGCGGCGGCGGTCGGGTCGAATCCGGGCGGGCTGTCCTTGAGGGCCAGGCCCATGCCGGCCAGCTTCGCCTTGACCTCGTCGATCGACTTCGCACCGAAGTTGCGGATGTCGAGCAGGTCGGCCTCGGAGCGCGCCACGAGCTCACCCACGGAGTGGATGCCCTCACGCTTGAGGCAGTTGTACGAACGAACGGTGAGCTCGAGCTCCTCGATCGGCAGCGCCAGGTCGGCGGCAAGGGCGGCGTCCGTCGGGGACGGGCCCATGTCGATGCCCTCGGCGTCGATGTTGAGCTCGCGCGCCAGACCGAACAGCTCGACCAGGGTCTTGCCGGCGGACGCCATGGCGTCACGCGGGCGCATGGCCTGCTTGGTCTCGACGTCGACGATCAGCTTGTCGAAGTCGGTGCGCTGCTCGACACGGGTCGCCTCGACCTTGTACGTGACCTTGAGCACCGGCGAGTAGATGGAGTCGACCGGGATACGGCCGATCTCCTGGCCGAGCTGCTTGTTCTGCACGGCGGAGACGTAGCCGCGACCGCGCTCGACGGTCAGCTCCATCTCCAGCTTGCCCTTGCCGTTGAGCGTGGCGAGCACCAGGTCGGGGTTGTGCACCTCGACGCCGGCCGGCGGGGCGATGTCGGCAGCGGTGACCAGGCCGGGACCCTGCTTGCGCAGGTACATCACGACCGGCTCGTCGTGCTCCGAGGAGACGACCAGCTGCTTGATGTTCAGGATGAGGTCGGTGACGTCCTCCTTGACGCCCGGCACGGTGGTGAACTCGTGCAGGACACCGTCGATGCGGATGGACGTGACCGCCGCACCCGGAATCGAGGAGAGGAGCGTACGGCGGAGGCTGTTGCCGAGCGTGTAGCCGAAGCCCGGCTCCAGGGGCTCGATGACGAACCGCGAGCGGAACTCGTCGACGACCTCTTCGGTCAGCGAGGGACGCTGAGCGATCAGCATGGTGTGAATCCTTCGGTTGTGGACGCCCACTATTTGACGTCCGACAGAGGTACTACCAAGGGTACGGGCGGCACGCCTCCGAAGAGCCGTACCGCCCAACCCTCACTTCAACCGTTGCCGGTCGTGCGTCAGACGCGACGACGCTTCGGCGGACGGCAGCCGTTGTGCGGCGTGGGGGTGACGTCCTGGATCGAACCGACCTCGAGGCCCGTGGCCTGGAGGGAGCGGATCGCGGTCTCGCGGCCGGAGCCCGGACCCTTGACGAAGACGTCGACCTTGCGCATGCCGTGCTCCTGCGCGCGGCGAGCGGCCGACTCGGCGGCCATCTGCGCGGCGAACGGGGTGGACTTGCGCGAGCCCTTGAAGCCGACGTGGCCGGCGGAGGCCCAGGAGATCACGTTGCCCGAGGGGTCCGTGATCGAGACGATCGTGTTGTTGAACGTGCTCTTGATGTGCGCGTGGCCGTGAGCGACGTTCTTCTTTTCCTTGCGGCGCACCTTCTTGGCAGCGCCCTGACGACCCTTGGGGGGCATCTATATCTCCTACGGGAGGTGGTCGGTCCTACAGCGAAGACCGTGTGGTCAAGCGTCCGCTGAGGACTACTTCTTGCCCGGCTTCTTCTTACCGGCGATGGCGCGACGCGGGCCCTTGCGGGTACGGGCGTTCGTGCTGGTCCGCTGACCGTGCACGGGCAGGCCACGACGGTGGCGGATGCCCTGGTAGCACTGGATCTCGATCTTGCGGCGGATGTCGCCCTGGATCTCGCGGCGGAGGTCACCCTCGGTCTGGAGGTTGGCGTCCACGTACTCGCGGATCTTGACCAGGTCCTCTTCGGCCAGGTCACGAACGCGGGTGTTCGGGTTCACGCCGGTGGAGGCGAGGATCTCCTTGGACCGGGTGCGCCCGATACCGAAGACGTAGGTGAGTGCGATCTCCACACGCTTTTCGCGCGGGATGTCAACACCGGAAACGCGTGCCATTCAATGGCTCCTGTGTGTTCGGGGGTCTTCCGCAAAGCCGCTCCCCATTCGCCGTATGAGGTACGAATCAGGTCCCCGGCCCCCGCCGGAGGTGCCGCCGACCCTTGCGGGCTGGGCGGGCTCTGCGTATGTACGTACTGCTTGCGTCGCGCGAAGAACTGCGAAATGCAGGTCGGTCGGCGTGCGTCAGCCCTGGCGCTGCTTGTGGCGCAGGTTGTCGCAGATGACCATGACCCGACCGTGACGGCGGATCACCTTGCACTTGTCGCAGATCTTCTTGACGCTCGGCTTGACCTTCATGGGTGTGAGGTTCTCCGGGTCAGTGCCACCACCCGCGCGCGGAGGCGGGGTGCGGGCAAGATCTACTTGTAGCGGTAGACGATCCGGCCACGCGTCAGGTCGTACGGAGAGAGCTCCACGACGACCCGGTCGTCCGGAAGGATTCGGATGTAGTGCATCCGCATCTTGCCGGAGATGTGCGCGAGGACCTTGTGACCGTTCTGGAGCTCCACCTTGAACATGGCGTTCGGGAGGGACTCGATCACGGTGCCCTCGATTTCGATGGCACCTTGCTTCTTGGCCACGCTTCGCCTTTCGAATCGGCTACCTTGATCGACTCTCGATCCCGAATGCGGACACACGGGTACACGAGAGCCGACGCATCAGTCTACGTCAGGCACCTGGAAAAGACGAATCCGGGAAGTTTGCCCACCACTGATGATCGTTACGCAAGCAGCCACGCCGCACCCGCGCCGCCCGACGCGGCCGCGCCCCACCAACGGGTCCAGCGCCGCCACGACGCCCGGCTCGGCCGGCTTCGCCTTGCCGCCGACCCGATTCCCGACGCTCGGCGCCCGGGGGCGCCTCACAGGCTTCGGGCCGCTGCGGCCGACTCAGTCCGCCGATCACACGGGCCCGCCCCGCCGCGCTACGCCAACGGGTCCGGCGCCGCCACGACGCCCAGCTCGGCCAGCTTCGCCTTGCCGCCGTCGGGGGCGGTCAGGACAAGGGGGCCCTCTTCGGTCACGGCCACCGAGTGCTCCCAGTGGGAGGACCAGGTGCCGTCCGTGGAGACGACCGTCCAGTCGTCCGCCAGGACCTCCGTACGCGGCGTCCCGAGCGCGACCATCGGCTCGATCGCCAGGCAGAAGCCGGGGACCAGCTTCGGGCCCTTGCCGCGCTTGCGCGAGACGTAGTTCAGCAGGTGCGGGTCCATGTGCATCTCGGTGCCGATGCCGTGGCCGCCGTAGTCCTCGACGATGCCGTACTTGCCGCCGCCAGGCTTCGGCTGGCGGCGGATGTACGTCTCGATCGCCCGGGAGACGTCCACCAGCCGGTTGCCGGCCTTCATCGCGGCGATGCCGGCCCACATCGACTCCTCGGTCACCCGGGAGAGCTCGATCAGCTCCGGAGCGTGACCCGAGCCCACGAACGCCGTGTACGCGGCGTCGCCGTGCCAGCCGTCGACGATCGCGCCGGCGTCGATGGAGATGATGTCGCCGTCCTTGAGGACGGTCTTCTCGTCCGGGATGCCGTGGACGACGACCTCGTTCACCGAGGTGCAGATCGTCGCGGGGAAGCCGCCGTACCCGAGGAAGTTCGACTTCGCCCCGTGGTCCGCGATCACCTTGCGGGCGACCTCGTCCAGGTCCTTCGTCGTGGCGCCCGGCACGGCCGCCTCGCGGGTCGCCGCGTGGATGGCGGCGACGACCAGCCCCGCCTCGCGCATCTTCGCGATCTGCTCGGGGGTCTTGATCTGCACCATCGTGGCGGGGGCCTTTCCTTGCGTGTACACGGGACAGAACAACGATACGGCCGCGGCGCCCCGAGGGGCACCGCGGCCGTATCGAACGAACCAGGGTTACTTCTTGAGCGCGGCCATCGCCTTCGCGGTGACCTCGTCCACCTTGCCGAGCGCCGTGATCGTCACGACCAGGTTCTGCGCCCGGTAGTAGTCGATGATCGGCTCGGTCTGCGTGTGGTAGACCTCCAGGCGCCGGCGGACGGTCTCCTCGGAGTCGTCGTCGCGCTGGTAGAGCTCGCCGCCACAGACATCACACACACCCGCGGTCTTCGGCGGCGTGTAGGTGACGTGGAAGACGTGCGCGCTGTCGTTACGGCAGATGCGGCGACCCGCGATCCGCTTCACGACCTCGTCCTCGGGGACCTCCAGGTCCAGGACAGCGTCCAGCTGCATGTCCTCGGCCTTGAGGACCGTGTCCAGAGCCTCGGCCTGGGCCACGTTCCGCGGGAACCCGTCCAGCAGGAAGCCGTTGACGGCGTCCGGCTGCTCCATCCGGTCCTTGGCCATTCCGATGGTCACCTCGTCCGGGACAAGGTCGCCGGCGTCCATGTACGCCTTGGCCTTGAGACCCAGCTCCGTGCCCTGCGAGATGTTGGCGCGGAACAGGTCACCCGTGGAGATGTGCGGAATGTCCAGGTTCTTGGCAAGGAACGCGGCCTGCGTGCCCTTGCCCGCACCGGGCGGTCCGACGAGGACGATTCGCATCAGCGGAGGAACCCTTCGTAATTGCGCTGCTGGAGCTGGCTCTCGATCTGCTTCACGGTCTCCAGCCCCACACCCACGATGATGAGGATGCTCGTCCCGCCGAACGGGAAGTTGGCATTGGCGCCACCGAAGCCTGCCAACGCCATCGTCGGCACAAGAGCGATCAGACCCAGATACAGCGAGCCCGGCCAAGTGATCCGGTTGAGCACGTAGCTCAGATACTCGGCAGTAGGTCGACCAGCCCGGATACCCGGGATGAAGCCACCATACTTCTTCATGTTGTCGGCAACTTCCTCGGGGTTGAACGAGATCGCCACGTAGAAGAAGGCGAAGAACACGATCAGGAGGAAGTACGTCGCGATGTAGTAGGGGTGGTCACCCTTGACGAAGTGGGCTTCGATCCAGGTCTTCCACCCCGCGGTGGAGTTCGAGAACTGCGCGATCAAGGCCGGGATGTAGAGCAGCGACGAGGCGAAGATGACAGGAATCACACCCGCCTGGTTCACCTTGAGCGGGATATAAGTGGACGTTCCGCCGTAGGACCTGCGGCCGATCATGCGCTTCGCGTACTGCACGGGGATGCGGCGCTGGGCCTGCTCGACGAAGACGACGAGCGCCACCATCACGAAGCCGATCAGGATGACGGTGCCGAACTCGATCCAGCCCTTGGCGAGCTTGCCGCTCTCCTTGATGGCCCAGAGGGCGCCCGGGAAGCCGGCGGCGATCGAGATGAACATCAGGATCGACATGCCGTTGCCGATGCCGCGGTCGGTGATGAGCTCACCGAGCCACATGACGACGGCGGTACCGGCGGTCATCGTGATGACCATCGTGGCGATGGTGAAGACGGACGGGTCCGGGACGACCTGGTTGGCCACCGTGCAGCCGCTGAACAGCGCACCGCTCTTGGCGGTGGCCACGAGACCGGTGCCCTGGAGGATGGCGAGGGCGATCGTCAGATAACGCGTGTACTGCGTGATCTTCGCGGTGCCCGACTGCCCCTCCTTCTTCAGGGCTTCCAGACGCGGGATCACGACGGTCAGCAGCTGCAGGATGATGCTCGCCGTGATGTACGGCATGATGCCGAGCGCGAAGATGGTGATCTGCAGCAGCGCTCCGCCACTGAACATGTTCACCAGGCCGAACAGGGAGTTGTTGCCCTGGCTCGCCTGGTCCACACACTGCTGTACGGCCTGGTAACTGACACCGGGTACGGGGATGTGTGCCCCGAGCCGGTACAGCACGACGATGCCGAGCGTGAAGAGCAGCTTCTTGCGCAGGTCGGGCGTCTTGAACGCCCGGGCGAACGCGGTGAGCACGGTGCCTCCTGCGACCCCCGCGCCATGCGCCAGAGGTGACGGTCTTGAGGTTCGACGAATAGGTACCAGTCAAAAACCGTGCGGGCATACCGCACGGAGCATAGACAGTGCACGCCACCTTACCGGCGGACATGCCCCCCTAGGAACGACCAACCGGGGATGCCCCATTTGAGAGGCATCCCCGGTCGGATGTTCAGGCCATCGAGTCGTCTCAGACGAGCTCGGTGACGGTGCCGCCGGCGGCGGCGATCTTCTCCTTGGCGGAGCCGGAGACGGCGTCGACCGTCACCTGCAGCGCCACGGAGACCTCGCCGGCGCCGAGCACCTTGACGAGCTGGTTCTTACGAACCGCACCCTTGGCGACCAGATCGGCCACCGTGACCTCGCCACCCTGCGGGTAGAGCGCGGCCAGCTTGTCCAGGTTCACGACCTGGTACTCGGTGCGGAACGGGTTCTTGAAGCCCTTGAGCTTCGGGAGACGCATGTGGAGGGGCATCTGCCCACCCTCGAAGCGCTCCGGAACCTGGTAACGGGCCTTGGTGCCCTTGGTACCACGACCGGCCGTCTTACCCTTCGACGCCTCACCACGACCCACACGGGTCTTGGCGGTCTTGGCGCCCGGGGCGGGACGGAGGTTGTGGACCTTCAGCGGGTTGTTCTCCGCCATGTCAGTCGACCTCCTCGACCGTCACGAGGTGGCGGACGGTGTGCACCATTCCGCGGAACTCGGGGCGGTCCTCCTTGACGACCACGTCGTTCAGGCGCTTGAGCCCGAGCGAACGCAGGGTGTCGCGGTGGTTCTGCTTGCTGCCGATGTACGACTTCGTCTGCGTGATCTTGAGGCGGGCCATTACGCACCCGCTCCCGCACGAGCACGAAGCAGAGCCGCGGGGGCGACGTCCTCGAGGGGCAGACCACGGCGAGCCGCGATCTCCTCGGGACGCTGCAGGCCCTTCAGGGCCTCCACGGTCGCGTGCACGATGTTGATCGCGTTGTCGGAGCCGAGCGACTTCGACAGGATGTCGTGAACGCCGGCGCACTCGAGCACGGCACGCACCGGGCCACCGGCGATAACACCGGTACCGGGGGAAGCCGGCTTGAGCAGGACGACGCCCGCGGCCTTCTCGCCCTGAATCGGGTGAGGGATGGTGCCCTGGATGCGGGGAACCTTGAAGAAGTTCTTCTTGGCTTCCTCGACGCCCTTGGCGATGGCCGCGGGAACTTCCTTGGCCTTGCCGTAACCGACACCTACGGTGCCGTCACCGTCACCCACCACGACCAGCGCGGTGAAGGAGAAACGACGACCACCCTTGACAACCTTGGCGACGCGGTTGATCGCGACAACGCGCTCAACGTACGCGGTCTTCTCGGCGGCAGCGCCACCGTCGCGGCCCTTCCGGTCCCGCCGCTCGCCGCCACCGGCACCGCTTCCGCGGCGCTGGGGTCCAGCCATTGGATTTACCTCTCTCTGTTACGTCCGTTAGTCCCGGAACCGGGGCTTAGAACTTCAGCCCGGCTTCGCGGGCGGCGTCAGCCAGAGCGGCAATGCGCCCGGCGTACCTGTTGCCACCACGGTCGAACACGACAGCCTCGACACCCGCGGCCTTGGCGCGCTCGGCAACGAGCGCGCCGACCTGCTTGGCCTGCGACGACTTGTCACCCTCGCCACCACGGATCGACGCGTCCAGGTTCGACGCGGACGCAAGGGTGTGACCCTTGAGGTCGTCGATGACCTGAGCGGTGATACCGCGGTTCGAACGCGTCACGACGAGGCGCGGACGCTCCGCCGTACCCGACACGTTCTTGCGGATGCGGATGTGACGGCGGGCCTTGGCCGCACGCTTGTAAGCGTCGCCCTTGGCGATCTTCACACCGTATGCCATGGCTTACTTACCAGCCTTTCCGACCTTGCGGCGGATGACCTCGCCGGCGTACTTGACGCCCTTGGCCTTGTACGGGTCGGGCTTCCGCAGCTTGCGGATGTTCGCCGCGACCTCGCCGACCTTCTGCTTGTCGATGCCCTCGACCGAGAACTTGGTCGGCGACTCGACCTTGAAGGAGATGCCCTCGGGCGCCTCCACCAGGATCGGGTGGCTGTAGCCGAGCTGGAACTCCAGGTTGGAGCCCTTCGCGGCAACGCGGTAACCGACACCGCTGATCTCGAGCGCCTTCACGTAACCCTGGGTCACACCGGTGATCATGTTGGCCACCAGCGTGCGGGACAGGCCGTGGAGGGCCTTGTTCTGACGCTCGTCGTTCGGACGGGTGACGTTGAGAACGCCGTCCTCGCCCTTAACGATCTCGATCGGCGCGGCAACGGTGTGGGTCAGGGTGCCCTTGGAACCCTTGACCGTGACCGAGCGACCCTCGATGGTGACGTCCACGCCGGCGGGAACCTGGATAGGCAGCTTGCCAATACGCGACATTAGCTATTCCTCCGTTCCCGACTACCAGACGTAGGCGAGGACTTCCCCACCTACGCCCTTCTTGCCTGCCTGCTGGCCGGTCAGGAGACCGTGGGACGTGGAGATGATCGCCACGCCCAGGCCGCCGAGAACCTTCGGCAGGTTGGTGGACTTCGCGTAAACCCGGAGGCCCGGCTTCGAGATCCGCTTGATGCCCGCGATGGAGCGCTCACGGTTCGGACCGAACTTGAGCTCGAGAACGAGGTTCTTGCCGACCTCGGCGTCCTCGACCTTCCAGCCCGTGATGAAGCCCTCCTGCTGGAGGATTTCCGCGATGTGAGACTTGATCTTGCTGTGCGGCATCGACACGGAGTCGTGGTACGCCGAGTTCGCGTTACGCAGACGCGTGAGCATGTCTGCGATGGGATCAGTCATGGTCATGAATTGGCCTTCGGCCTCTCTCGCCGGGGTTTCCTGTATGCGCCATCCCTCTCCCCACACAGGGGCGGGACGGGTGCGGCGCGGGGACCTACGGCGTAGTAAGTCGTACGGGCGGCGGACGCCCAACCCTCCTAGCCTAAGCCATGGAGGGGCGGGCCTCCGCCAACCCTCTGCTTACCGAGAGACTCCGGTCATCCCAAAGAAGGGATTACCAGGAGCTCTTGGTCACGCCCGGCAGCTCGCCACGGTGAGCCATCTCACGAAGGCACACGCGGCACAGGCCGAACTTGCGGTACACGGAGTGGGGACGACCACAGCGCTGGCAGCGCGTGTAGCCACGCACGCCGAACTTGGGCTTGCGGGCAGCCTTCGCGATGAGAGCCTTCTTCGCCATCTCGCTTACGCCTCCTTGAACGGGAAGCCGAGGTGACGGAGAAGGGCACGGCCCTCAGCGTCGTTGGTCGCCGTGGTCACCACGGTGATGTCCATACCCCGGACACGGTCGATCTTGTCCTGGTCGATCTCGTGGAACATGACCTGCTCCGTGAGACCGAAGGTGTAGTTGCCACGCCCGTCGAACTGCTTGGGGGACAGACCACGGAAGTCGCGGATGCGCGGAAGCGCGAGCGACAGGGTGCGGTCCAGGAACTCCCACATGCGGTCGCCACGGAGGGTGACGTGCGCACCGATCGGCTGGCCCTCACGCAGCTTGAACTGCGCGATGGACTTGCGAGCCTTGGTGACGGCCGGCTTCTGACCGGTGATCGTGGTGAGGTCGCGGATGGCGCCCTCGATCAGCTTGGAGTCGCGGGCGGCGTCGCCCACACCCATGTTGACCACGACCTTCACGAGGCCGGGAATCTGCATGACGTTCTCGTAGGAGAACTCCTCACGCAGCTTGCCCGCGATCTCCTCGCGGTACTTCGTCTTGAGACGCGGAGTGGTGGTGGTAGCCATCAGATGTCCTCACCCGTCCGCTTGGCAACGCGGATCTTGTTGCCCTCGTCGTCGAAGCGGTAACCGACGCGCGTGACGACCTTCTTGCCGTCCTTCTCAACGACCAGCTGGACGTTGGAGACGTGGACCGGCGCCTCGGTCGTGACGATGCCACCGGCCTGCGACGGGCCGGCCTTGGTGTGCTTCTTGACCCGGTTGACACCCTCGACCAGGACGCGGTTCTCGCGGGGGAAGGCCGTGATGACCTTGCCCTGCTTGCCCTTGTCCTTACCGGTGATGACCTGGACCAGGTCGCCCTTCTTGATCTTCATGCTTACAGCACCTCCGGCGCGAGCGAGATGATCTTCATGAACTTCTTCTCGCGCAGCTCACGGCCCACCGGGCCGAAGATACGGGTGCCGCGAGGGTCGCCGTCGTTCTTGAGAATGACAGCGGCGTTCTCGTCGAAGCGGATGTACGAGCCGTCCTGGCGGCGGCGCTCCTTGACGGTGCGAACGATGACCGCCTTGACGACGTCACCCTTCTTCACGTTGCCACCGGGGATCGCGTCCTTGACGGTGGCGACGATGACGTCACCGATGCCCGCGTAGCGGCGACCGGAACCACCGAGAACACGGATGCAAAGGATCTCCTTGGCACCAGTGTTGTCGGCGACACGCAGTCGCGACTCCTGCTGGATCACGTCTATCTCCTGATTGTCTGCCGGTTCCCGGCCGGGGCTTCACGAGGAAGCCCCGGCCGAGCCTGGCGGAACTGACCTGAGGGGAACCCCTCAGGCTGAACTTTTGGATTTCCCTTGCGGGAAATTCCTTACTTGGCCTTCTCGAGGATCTCGACGACGCGCCAGTGCTTCGTCGACGACAGCTTCCGGGTCTCCATCAGGAGGACGCGGTCGCCGACGCCGGCAGCGTTCTGCTCGTCGTGAGCCTTGAGCTTGTTCGTACGGCGGATGACCTTGCCGTACAGCGCGTGCTTGACGCGGTCCTCGACAGCGACGACGACGGTCTTGTCCATCTTGTCGCTGACGACGAGGCCCTCGCGGACCTTGCGAGCGTTGCGCTCGGTCTTCTCAGTCACATTGCTCTCGCTCATCAGGCGTTCTCCACCGTCTCGATGCCCAGCTCACGCTCGCGCATCAGGGTGTAGATCCGGGCGATGTCCTTACGGACGGACTTGAGCCGACCGTGGTTCTCGAGCTGACCGGTCGCCGCCTGGAAGCGGAGGTTGAACAGCTCTTCCTTGGCCTCGCGGAGCTTGGCGACAAGCTCCTCGTTGCCCAGCTCGCGCAGCTCGGACGCCTTGGTACCGGCGGTCATCACAGCTCACCTGCTTCGCGCTTAACGATCTTGCACTTCATCGGCAGCTTGTGGGCCGCACGGGTCAGGGCCTCGCGCGCGATCTTCTCGTTCGGGTAGGACAGCTCGAACATCACCCGACCGGGCTTGACGTTCGCGATCCACCACTCCGGCGAACCCTTACCGGAACCCATGCGGGTCTCGGCAGGCTTCTTGGTCAGCGGGCGGTCCGGGTAGATGTTGATCCAGACCTTGCCGCCACGCTTGATGTGGCGGGTCATCGCGATACGAGCCGCCTCGATCTGGCGGTTGGTCACGTACGCCGGAGTGAGGGCCTGAATGCCGTACTCGCCGAACGCAACCTGCGTACCACCCTTGGACATACCGCTGCGCTTCGGGTGGTGCTGCTTGCGGTGCTTGACCCTACGGGGGATCAGCATTTCGGTCAGGCCTCCGTTCCGGTGCTCTCAGCAGCCGGAGCGGCGGCGGGAGCGTCGGCCTTGGGGGCCTCGGCAGCCTGAGCCTGCTGCGGCTTGCGACCGCGACCGCCACGCTCGCCACCGCGACCACCGCGGCCACCGGCCGGACGGTCACCGGCGCCACGGGCCGGGCGGTTACCCGCACGGGCCGCTGCGTTCTCGGCGCGGACCTCGGCGATGTTCTTGACATCGCCCTTGTAGATCCAGACCTTCACGCCGATGCGGCCGAAGGTCGTCTTGGCCTCGAAGAAGCCGTAGTCGACGTTCGCACGGAGGGTGTGCAGGGGCACACGGCCCTCGCGGTAGAACTCCGAGCGGGACATCTCGGCGCCGCCGAGGCGACCGCCGCACTGGATCTTGATGCCCTTGGCGCCGGCCTTCATCGTGCCCTGCATGCTCTTACGCATGGCGCGACGGAAGGAGACGCGGGAGGAGAGCTGCTCGGCAACGGCCTGAGCAACCAGCTGAGCGTCCATCTCGGGGTTCTTGACCTCGAGGATGTTCAGCTGGACCTGCTTGCCCGTGAGCTTCTCGAGGTCGCCGCGGATGCGGTCGGCCTCGGCGCCACGGCGGCCGATGACGATGCCGGGACGAGCGGTGTGGATGTCCACACGCACGCGGTCACGGGTGCGCTCGATCTCAACCTTCGAGATGCCGGCGCGCTCCATGCCGGACGTCATCATCCGACGGATGGCGACGTCTTCCTTGACGTAGTCCTTGTACAGCTTGTCGGCGTACCAGCGGGACTTGAAGTCCGTGGTGATGCCGAGCCGGAACCCATGCGGGTTAACCTTCTGGCCCATTACCGGGTTCCTTCCTTGCTGCTGACGACCACGGTGATGTGGCTGGTCCGCTTACGGATCCGGTAGGCACGGCCCTGAGCACGCGGACGGAACCGCTTCAGGGTCGGGCCCTCATCCACGAACGCCTCGCTGATGAACAGCGAAGAGGCGTCACTGTGGTCGTAGTTGTGCGCGGCGTTGGCGATGGCGCTGTCAAGCACCTTGCCGACCGGCACGCTCGCGGCCTGCGGGGCGAAACGCAGGACCGCCTGAGCCTCCGTGGCATCCATGCCACGGATAAGGTCCACCACACGGCGGGCCTTCATGGGCGTAACGCGGATGTACCGCGCCTGGGCCCTGGCTTCCATGGTTGTCCTTCCAGTGTCTGTCATGGTCATTCCACCCCGCTACTAGCGGCGCTTCGACTTCCGGTCGTCCTTCACGTGACCCCGGAAGGTGCGCGTCGGCGAGAACTCGCCGAGCTTGTGGCCGACCATCGACTCGGTGACAAACACCGGAATGTGGGTCTTGCCGTTGTGCACCGCGATCGTGTGGCCGAGGAAGGCCGGGATGATCATCGAGCGACGGGACCAGGTCTTGATGACGTTCTTGGTACCGGCTTCGTTCTGAGCGTCCACCTTCTTTACGAGGTGGCCGTCAACGAAGGGTCCCTTCTTGAGACTGCGCGGCATCTAAACCCGCTCCTAGCGCTTCTTGTTCGTCTTGCGGCGGCGGACGATGTACTTGCTCGAAGCCTTCTTCGGCGAGCGAGTACGACCCTCCTTCTGACCCCACGGGGAGACCGGGTGGCGACCACCGGAGGTCTTGCCCTCACCACCACCGTGCGGGTGGTCCACCGGGTTCATCGCCACACCGCGAACGGTCGGGCGAACACCCAGCCAGCGCTTACGGCCGGCCTTGCCCCAGTTGATGTTCGACTGCTCGGCGTTGCCGACCTCGCCGATGGTGGCGCGGCAGCGGGCGTCGACGAGACGGATCTCACCGGACGGCATACGAAGGTGGGCCATCGTGCCCTCCTTCGCCAGCAGCTGCACGGAGGCACCCGCGGAACGGGCGAACTTGGCGCCACCGCCGGGACGGATCTCGATCGCGTGGATCGTGGTACCGACCGGGATGTTGCGGAGGGCCAGGTTGTTGCCGGGCTTGATGTCGGCCGCGGGGCCGTTCTCGACCCGGTCGCCCTGCGAGAGACCACGCGGGGCGATGATGTAGCGCTTCTCGCCGTCCGCGTAGTGGAGCAGCGCGATGCGCGCGGTGCGGTTGGGGTCGTACTCGATGTGAGCGACCTTCGCCGGCACGCCGTCCTTGTCGTGACGACGGAAGTCGATCACGCGGTAGGCGCGCTTGTGGCCGCCACCCTGGTGTCGAACCGTGATCCGACCGGTGTTGTTACGGCCGCCCTTGCTGTGCAGGGGGCGGACCAGCGACTTCTCCGGCGTGGACCGCGTGATCTCGACGAAGTCGGCTACGGAGGAGCCACGGCGGCCCGGCGTAGTCGGCTTGTACTTGCGGATTCCCATTTCTCAGTCCTCGTCCGATTCCGGACGATCCAGACCGCCGTTAGGCGGTCGGACCGCCGAAGATGTCGATACGGTTGCCCTCGGCAAGGGTCACGATGGCGCGCTTGGTGTCCTTGCGCTTGCCGAAACCGGTGCGGGTGCGCTTGCGCTTGCCCTGACGGTTGATCGTGTTGACCCCGGTGACCTTGACCGAGAAGACCGCCTCGACGGCCTGCTTGATCTGGGTCTTGTTGGCGCCGGGCGCAACGATGAACGTGTACTTGTTCTCGTCGAGCAGCGCGTAGCTCTTCTCGGAAACAACCGGCTTGACGAGGACGTCACGCGGGTCCGTGAAGGTCTTGCTGGTGATCGTGGCCTCGGACATCAGGCCTCGCTCCCTTCGTTGTCAGCGGCCTTGGGGCCAGACACGAAGGACTCGAGGGCGGCCTGGGTGAAGACCACGTCGTCGGATCGCATCACGTCGTACGTGTTCAGCTGGCCCGGCTCCAGGATGTGCACCTGGGGCAGGTTGCGGGCGGACAGCCACGCGGCCTCGTCGGCGCGCTCGACGACCAGGAGCAGGTTCTTGCGCTCCGAGATCTTGCCGAACAGCGTCTTGGCGGCCTTGGTGGAGATGCCACCCTCGACCACGCCGGAGACGACGTGGATGCGGGAGTGGTTCGCCCGGTCGGAGAGGGCACCGCGGAGGGCGGCGGCCTTCATCTTCTTCGGGGTCCGCTGCGAGTAGTCACGCGGCACGGGACCGTGCACGACGCCACCACCGGCGAACTGCGGGGCGCGGGTCGAACCCTGACGGGCGCGGCCGGTGCCCTTCTGGCGGTACGGCTTCTTGCCACCACCACGGACCTCGCCACGCGACTTGACCTTGTGCGTGCCCTGACGGGCGGCGGCCAGCTGCGCGACGACGACCTGGTGGATCAGCGGGATGCTGATCTTGGCCTCGAAGATCTCGGCCGGGAGCTCGACGGTCCCGGTCTTGTCGCCGGAGGGCGACAGAATGTCAATGGTGCTCATATCCTCAGGCCCCCTTGGCCGCGGTGCGGACCAGGACGAGGCCGCCGTTCGGACCAGGAACCGCACCCTTGATCAGGAGCAGGCCCTTCTCCGCGTCAACGGCGTGAACGGTCAGGTTCTGGGTGGTCACGCGCTCGTTGCCCATACGGCCGGCCATGCGCATGCCCTTGAAGACACGGCCCGGGGTGGCGCAGCCACCGATCGAACCGGGCTTACGGTGCACGCGGTGGGCACCGTGGGAGGCCTTGCCACCACGGAAGTTGTGGCGCTTCATGACACCGGCGAAGCCCTTGCCCTTGCTCTTACCGGTGACGTCGACCTTCACACCGGCCTCGAAGAGCTCGGCGGTGATCTCCTGGCCGAGCGTGTACTCGGAGGCGTCAGCGGTGCGGAGCTCCACAAGGTGACGGCGCGGGGTGACGTCGGCCTTGGCGAAGTGACCCTTGAGGGGCTTGTTCACCTTGCGCGGGTCGATCTCGCCGAAGGCGATCTGGACCGACTCGTAGCCGTCGATGTCGTTCGTACGCACCTGGGTCACGACATTGGGGCCGGCCTTGACGACGGTCACCGGGACAACCCGGTTGTTCTCGTCCCAGACCTGCGTCATGCCGAGCTTCTCGCCCAGGATGCCCTTGATGTTCTTAGCCATCTCGCGCGTCACCTCAGAGCTTGATCTCGATGTCGACGCCCGCCGGGAGGTCGAGACGCATGAGCGAGTCAACCGTCTTCGGCGTGGGGTCGAGGATGTCGATGAGGCGCTTGTGCGTGCGCATCTCGAAGTGCTCGCGCGAGTCCTTGTACTTGTGCGGCGACTTGATGACGCAGTACACGTTCTTCTCAGTGGGCAGCGGCACCGGGCCCGCGACCGACGCACCAGTGCGGGTCACCGTCTCGACGATCTTCTTCGCCGAGGAGTCGATGACCTCGTGGTCGTAGGCCTTGAGCCGGATGCGGATCTTCTGTCCCGCCATGGCTACTCAGTAGTCCTGTCTCGTAGTAACGCTCTGGACTCGGGGGTTCTCTTGACTCTGTCTCCGACCCACGCGGTCGGGCGTGTCGCACTCCCTCTACGCAGAAATCCCTAAGGATCTCCCAACCAAGGGGGTGCGGTCCCAGAACCGCGAGCCGGGGGCAGAACACCCACCGAGCGCCTGGTCGGCACCCCGCTGACGCTTCCCGGAAGATTCCCGTACGTCCGCTCCTGAGAAGGAGCGACGAGTACTGTGGGACTCGCTTCCGGTCCCCCCGACGGGAGGCGCGCAGCATCGGCACTCAACCGAGCAACCCCGACAGTCTGCCATACGCGGGCATCCGACCGCCAATCGGGGCGCAAGACTGTACCCCACGTCACGTGGGGGTACACGTAGGGGCGCGACCACGCCGTGACCGGCGGATGCGAAGATCAACGGTTCGGACACGCGGGTGGGGCACGGCCGTTCAGATATGCCGGCGCAGCGCCCGGCCCCCGGCCGGACGGTCCCGTCGTCCCAGGTTCCCCACGCCCCCGCGCGGAGCGGCGGTCGAGGCTCGGGCCTTCGGTGTGGTGACGCCTGAGACGCCGCGCTCGGGGCATACACCCGGTGTGCACACCAGTGACGAGATCTACCACCGGGTGCTGTGGGACCCCCGCTTCGATCCGGAGCGCTTCGTGATGGGGATCGCCGAGCGCGGGGCAGGGCCGGCGCGGGTGGCCCTGCCCGACTTCGTACCGGGCGGTGAGATCCCCTGGCATCGGGTGATCTTCTTCGAGGCCGACGGCGAGCTGGTCTGGGACCGGGCGACGGGCCTGGACCGGCTCGACGAGACCGTGGCGGCGGAGGTCGAGCCGGTCCCGCCCGAGGAGGTCCTGGCGGTGCCCGCGACGAACCGGACGGCGGTGGCCTGGGTCCCGCCGCGCCGGCTGTGGCCCGCGATCCAGCACATCCGCCGCGTGCACGACCGCCAGATCCACCGCTGGCCGCCGCACGTCAACGTCCTCTTCGGCTTCGTACCGGAGTCCGAGTTCGAACGGGCCATCCCGCTGGTGGCCGCCGCGGCGCGGGGAACGCACCCGTTCCGGGCCCGGCTGGAGGGCGTCCACTGGTTCGGTCATCGCGAGGACGCCACCGTCTGGCTCGACCCCTGCGCGGCCGGCGAGCAGCCGTGGGCCCGTCTGCGGGAGGCGCTGGAACCCCGGTTCCCGCTGTGCGGCGGGCGGGCCAGGGGCTTCACCCCGCATCTCTCCCTCGGCCGCAGCCGCGACCCGCACACCCTCGCCACCAGCTCCGAGGCCCTGCTCGGCTCCATGACGGCACGGGTGACCGAGCTGGTCCTGCTGTCCCGCCGCGAGGACGGTCCGATGCGGGTACGGGCGACGGTGTCGCTCGGGACCGGCGAGGTGCACCGGCCCGAGGACGCCGCCGCCGCGTAGGCGTACGCGGACCGGTCAGGTGCGCGAGCTCGTCCCGCACTCCTGCGGCAGCTCGTCGAGGTTCTTGCTGCGGTCGTACGGGTCCACGACCGGGCCCGTCGCCGCGGCGTCGGGCAGTGCCATCAGGTCCTCGTCGAACATCGGGTGGAAGAAGCCGTCCACGGGGTGGTCGCAGTCGTCGTTGCCGACGTTCGAACTCCACTCGTTCACCGACAACTTGCCCTTGGTCACGATGTACTCGGCCGGGTCGGGCAGCGAGAAGGTGATCTGGCGACGCACGACCGTCCGCGTCACCTCGTCGGCGCCGGGACGCACCTTCACGACCGGGTAGACGAAGGTGAAGTCGGTGCGGACGAGCACGGTGCCGGCGTTCTCGCCCTTGCCGGCCTCCACGGTCATCCGCCCCCGGGCCTTCACCACGGAGCCCGCGAGCCGTACCTCCTTCGGGCTGAACCGGCTGAACAGCAGCGTGGGGTCGGTCTGCTCGGTGGCCTTGACCAGGCCCTTCTCCATGTCCGAGCGGACGTCGGGCTGCTTCGGGTCGAGGAGGGCCAGCGCGGCCGCCGGCTTGTCGCCCTTGATCACGGCAGGGTCGAGATTGGCCGCGACGAGGAAGCTCTTGGTCGTCCTGAGCGCGGCGGCCACCTCGTCCTTCGACATCCAGCCCACCGCCTTGGCCTGCGGCAGCTCGATCCCCGCCGCCCCGTCGGCCCAGCGCAGGGCCGGCGAGCCCTTGAACGGCTCACGCAGCGTCGGCCGGTCCGGGAATGCCTCCTCGGACGGCGCGGAGGACGGCCGCGCGGTCTCCGCCGCGAGCGGCTGCGTGTCGCCGGTCTCGTGCCACGGCATCAGCTCCGGTCTCACCACGACGACCGCGAGGCCGACGGCGGCCACGATCCCGAAGACCCCGGAGACGGCCCGCGACGCGCCGCTCTGCCCATTGTTGTCCCAGCTCATGTTCCCCACCCCTGGTTCATCGGGGCCATGACATGCCTCGGCCCCGCGCATCGTGCGCAGCGGAGCGTCTCACAGCCCCCGACAACGCGACGCGGCAGCCCAGGCGTTCGGCACACGAAAGCGCGTTCGCGCACAACCCCCCGTACCGCCGGGCCGTCTAGTAAGGCGCGGATCTCGGCCCCGACCTGGCCGTCCGCCGTTTCAGGGGACGTTCAGGGACCGGTACGGACCGGTAGGCGGCACGGGGGAAGCAGCAGTGGAAGACATATCCAGGCCCGCTACGGGTGGCCTGCCCCGGCGGCGCGGTGTTCTCGCGGCCGCCGTGGCTCTCGGTACGACAACCGTCGCGGGCTCGCTCGCCGGCTGCTCCGTGCCCGCTCCACGCCGTACCGGGCCCACCGCCGACCCCGCTCCGGGAATGCCGATCGCCAGTACGCGACGCGCACAGCTCATGCAGTTCGCCGCGCACCCGGACGACGACCTGTACTTCATGAACCCGGACACCCAGCGGATGCTCGACGCGGGCGTCCCGCTCGTCTCGGTCTACGTCACCGCTGGCGAGCACACGGGCCGCAATCGCATCGCCGGAATGCCCGACGCTCCCCCGGACAAGGCCGCCTACTCCTCCGCCCGCCACCAGGGCCTGCGCCAGGCGTACGCGACGCTCCTCGGGCTCGACAAGTTCACGCCCTGGCAGCGGGCGGTCACCACGCTCCGCGGCGGGCGACGAGCCGAGATCGACACGCTCGTGCACGGCGGTCGCCGGGTCGAGCTGATCTTCCTCAATCTGCCGATGCACACCTCGCGGCGCTACATGGCCGTGCCCGCGCTGTGGCACGACCGTGCGCTCGAACTGCGTACGCATCTCTCCGCCGGCTCCCCCGTCGACCGGTCGGACACCTACGACCACGACCAGCTGATCGACGTCCTCGTGGGCCTCCTCGACCGCTACCGGCCCACCGTCGTCCAGACCCTCGACCCGGACCCCGACATCCAGATCGGCGACGAGGCGACCCGCAGGCGCGACAGCGAGCAGCCCGGCTACTCCGACCACGGCGATCACACGGCCGTCGCCTGCTTCTCCTGGGCGGCGCTGATCCGCTGGGTGGCCGAGGCGCAGAAGGGCCCGGGGGCGATACCGGCGTTCGTCGCGACCGCGTTCCGGGGCTACTACAACCGTCACTGGCCCAAGAACCTCCCGCCCCAGGTCCTCGGGGAGAAGGCCGCGCATCTCGTCCCGTACGGCGGCGATCCGTCCTGGCAGTGCGGCAATCCGTCGGGTTGCGGGGACTACGGCGTGGGCGGGGACCGCCCTCTGACCAACTGGAAGGGCTGGGTACGGGCCACCCACCACCGCTGGCCCGGCGCCGGTCCGGCCGTCGTCACGCGGCCCGGCGAGCGGCTCGACGCCTATGGGGTGCTGGGGCTGCGGGCCGTCCGCTGGCGGGAGACGGAGAAGGGGTCCGGCCTGTGGGGCGCGCCGGAGGACCTCGGCGGCGGGCCGCTCGCGCCCGCGCTGGGCTCGGCCACGCTCCCCGACGGCCGGGTGCTGCTCCTCGGGGTGCGGTTCGCCGCGTTCGACGGCCACGGTGGCGCGAACCGGCGGGAGGTCGTCCTGCTGGAACAGCGCTCCCCCGGCGGCCCGTTCCTCGCGTGGCGGGGGCTCGGCAATCCGGAGCGGGGCGACGACCGGGGACGCCGGATCGGTGTGCCGGTGGCCGTGGCCGCGCCCGACGGCCGGGTCCATCTCTTCGTACGCGATGCGGACAAGGGCGTGTCGACGCGTGTACGGGCCACGGACGGGAGCTGGTCGTCGTGGCGGCGCCTGCCCGGCACCGACACCGGCACCGACGAGGTCCAGGACGGTCTGGAGGCCGTGGTCGACAGCGCCGGCCGCGTCCACCTCCTGGCCGCGGGCCGGCGGTCCGTCCGGCACTGGATCGACGGCGCTCCGGCCGCCCCGCTGCCCGGCGCGGGCGACCCGGTCGCCGCCGTCCCGGGCGCCGGGACCGACGCGCTGGAGGTGTACTACCGCAAGCCCGCGGCGAAGGAGCTGCTGTCAGGGCGGGGGAACGCGTCCTTCGACGGGTACGGCCCGGTGGCCGCCGCGGCGGACGGCGCCGGGACCGTGCTGCTCGGCCGGGACCTGCGCGGGCGGATCCAGCTGCGGCGGGGTGGCCGGCTCTGGACCCGTACGCAGGGCACGATTCCCGTCCAGGCGGCGGCTCTGCGGCTCGTCCCCGACGGCCCGCTGGCCGTGGGCCTCGGCGCCGACGCCCACCCGTGGGTGTGGCGCCCGGCCGACCGGGCCGCCGCCTCGGAGTAGGACGCACGGGAACGGAAACGACGAGGGCCCCCGGTCCGCCGCGAACGGCGGCCCGGGGGCCCTCTCATGACGCTCCGTCAGGAGCGGCACAGGTCAAGCGATCGACAATTACTTGTTGATCTTGACGACCTGGCCGGCGCCCACGGTCCGACCACCCTCACGGATGGCGAACTTCAGGCCCTCCTCCATGGCGACGGGCTGGATCAGCTCGACGGTCATGGCGGTGTTGTCGCCCGGCATGACCATCTCGGTGCCCTCGGGGAGGGTCACGACGCCGGTCACGTCCGTGGTACGGAAGTAGAACTGCGGGCGGTAGTTGTTGAAGAACGGGGTGTGACGGCCACCCTCGTCCTTCGACAGGATGTAGGCCTGGGCCTCGAACTCGGTGTGCGGCGTGACCGAACCGGGCTTGATGATGACCTGGCCGCGCTCGACATCCTCGCGCTTGATGCCACGGAGGAGCAGACCGACGTTCTCACCGGCCTGGCCCTCGTCGAGCAGCTTGCGGAACATCTCGATGCCGGTGACCGTGGTGGTGACCTTCTCGGTCTTGATACCGACGATGTCGACGGTCTCGTTGACCTTGAGGACACCACGCTCGATACGACCGGTGACGACGGTGCCACGACCGGTGATCGTGAAGACGTCCTCGATCGGCATCAGGAACGGCTTGTCGACGTCACGCTCGGGCTGCGGGATCGCCTCGTCGACGGCGGCCATCAGGTTCAGGACCGACTGGCCCCACTCCTTGTCGCCCTCGAGCGCCTTGAGCGCCGAGACCTTGACGACCGGCAGGTCGTCGCCCGGGAACTCGTACTCGGAGAGGAGCTCACGAACCTCGAGCTCGACGAGCTCCAGGATCTCCTCGTCGTCCACCATGTCGGCCTTGTTCAGGGCGACGACGATGTACGGAACGCCGACCTGGCGGGCCAGGAGCACGTGCTCCTTGGTCTGCGGCATCGGGCCGTCGGTGGCCGCGACCACGAGGATGGCGCCGTCCATCTGCGCCGCACCCGTGATCATGTTCTTGATGTAGTCCGCGTGACCGGGGCAGTCGACGTGGGCGTAGTGACGCGACTCGGTCTGGTACTCGACGTGCGCGATGGAGATGGTGATACCGCGCTGGCGCTCCTCAGGAGCCTTGTCGATCTGGTCGAAGGCCGAGGCCTCGTTCAGGTCCGGGTACGCGTCGTGCAGCACCTTGGTAATGGCGGCCGTGAGGGTCGTCTTACCGTGGTCGATGTGACCGATGGTGCCGATGTTGACGTGCGGCTTAGTCCGCTCGAACTTCGCCTTCGCCACTGGGGTCCTCCTGGAGTGGTTCTGAACGCCTTGCTTCATCGGCGCCAGGTGATCTTTGCTGGGATGCCATCCGCCGGGGCCCGATTCCTCGGGTTTCGGGGGTCGAAGCCCCGGCGACTGGTGTCAAGCCTAAAGCGTGCACTCGGGTGAGTTACTCGCCCTTGGCCTTCGCGATGATCTCCTCGGCGACGTTCCGGGGAACCTCGGCGTAGGAGTCGAACTGCATCGAGTAGCTTGCGCGACCCGAGGTCTTGCTGCGGAGGTCTCCGACGTAGCCGAACATCTCCGAGAGGGGCACGAGGCCCTTCACGACGCGAGCGCCGCTGCGCTCCTCCATGGCCTGAATCTGACCACGGCGGGAGTTGATGTCACCGATGACCTCGCCCATGTAGTCCTCGGGCGTGGTGACCTCGACGGACATCATCGGCTCGAGGATGACCGGCGAAGCCTTGCGCGCGGCCTCCTTGAAGGCCTGCGAGCCGGCGATCTTGAACGCGAGCTCGGAGGAGTCGACCTCGTGGTAGCCACCGTCGAGAAGGATGACGCGGACGCCAGTCATCTCGTAGCCGGCCAGGATGCCGAACTGCATGGCCTCCTGCGCACCGGCGTCGACCGAAGGGATGTACTCCTTCGGGATGCGGCCACCGGTGACCTTGTTCACGAACTCGTACGAGGCGTCGCCGCCCTCGATGGGCTCGATCGCGATCTGCACCTTGGCGAACTGACCGGTACCACCGGTCTGCTTCTTGTGGGTGAAGTCCACGCGCTCGACGGCCTTGCGGATCGTCTCGCGGTACGCGACCTGCGGCTTGCCGACGTTCGCCTCGACCTTGAACTCGCGACGCATACGGTCGACGAGGATGTCGAGGTGAAGCTCGCCCATACCACCGATGATGGTCTGGCCGGTCTCCTCGTCCGAGTGAACCTGGAAGGAGGGGTCCTCCTCCGCGAGACGCTGGATGGCGACACCCAGCTTCTCCTGGTCACCCTTGGACTTGGGCTCGATCGCGACCTGAATGACCGGCGCCGGGAAGTCCATGGACTCCAGGATGACCGGGTTCTTCTCGTCGCACAGCGTCTCACCGGTGGTGGTCTGCTTCAGGCCCATGACGGCGACGATGTCGCCGGCGCCCACCGAGTCGATCTCCTCACGCTTGTTCGCGTGCATGCGGTAGATCTTGCCGATGCGCTCACGCTTGCCCTTGACGGAGTTCAGCACCGAGGTGCCGGCCTCCAGGCGACCGGAGTAGATCCGGACGAAGGTGAGCTTGCCGAGGTGCGGGTCGCTCGCGATCTTGAAGGCGAGCGCGGAGAGCGGCTCGTCCTCGGAAGGCTTGCGCCTCACGACGACCTCGGCGTCCTTGACGTCGTGGCCCTCGATGGCCTCGACGTCCAGGGGCGAGGGGAGGTAGCGGACGACCGCGTCGAGCAGGGGCTGAACACCCTTGTTCTTGAACGCGGTGCCACAGAAGACGGGGGTGATCGTCTTCTCGCCGCCACCCTTGCCGGAGGCAATGGTGATACGACGGATCGCGGCGTACAGCTGCTCCTCGGTGGGCTCCTGGCCCTCGAGGAAGAGCTCCATGATCCCTTCGTCGTTCTCGGCGACGGTCTCGACCAGCTTGCCGCGCCACTCTTCAGCAGCCTCGGTGTGCGTGGCCGGGATGTCGACGACGTCGTACATCTCGCCCTTGGTCGCCTCGGCGGACCAGACCAGAGCCTTCATGCGGACGAGGTCCACAACACCCTGGAAGTCCATCTCGGAACCGATGGGGAGCTGCATGACGATCGGGACGGCGCCGAGGCGCTCCACGATCATGTCGACACAGCGGTGGAACTCGGCGCCCGTACGGTCGAGCTTGTTGACGAAGCAGATACGCGGAACGCCGTAGCGGTCCGCCTGACGCCAGACAGTCTCGGACTGGGGCTCGACACCGGCGACGCCGTCGAACACCGTCACCGCACCGTCGAGCACGCGGAGCGAACGCTCCACCTCGACGGTGAAGTCGACGTGGCCCGGGGTGTCGATGATGTTGATGGTGTGGTCGACGTCCTCGAGCGGCCAGTGGCAGGTCGTCGCGGCGGACGTGATCGTGATGCCGCGCTCCTGCTCCTGCTCCATCCAGTCCATCGTGGCAGCGCCGTCGTGGACTTCACCGATCTTGTACGAGACGCCGGTGTAGAACAGGATCCGCTCGGTGGTGGTCGTCTTGCCCGCGTCGATGTGAGCCATGATGCCGATGTTGCGCACCTTGGCAAGGTCAAGCGAAGTGGTAGCCATATCGGCTCAGTCTTCTCTCGGTCTCGATGTGGGTTGCGACTACCAGCGGTAGTGCGCGAAGGCCTTGTTGGACTCGGCCATCTTGTGCGTGTCCTCACGCTTCTTGACCGAAGCACCGAGGCCGTTGGAGGCGTCGAGGAGCTCGTTCATGAGGCGCTCGGTCATGGTCTTCTCGCGACGGGCGCGGGAGTAACCCACGAGCCAGCGGAGCGCGAGGGTGGAGGCGCGACCGGGCTTGACCTCGATCGGCACCTGGTAGGTGGCGCCACCGACACGGCGGGACTTGACCTCGAGGGACGGCTTCACGTTCTCGAGGGCGCGCTTCAGCGTGATGACCGGGTCGTTGCCGGTCTTCTCGCGGAGGCCTTCCATGGCGCCGTAGACGATGCGCTCGGCGGTGGAACGCTTGCCGTCCAGCAGGATCTTGTTGATCAGCGAGGTGACAAGAGGAGAGCTGTAGACCGGGTCGATGATGACCGGGCGCTTCGGGGCGGGGCCCTTACGAGGCATTCTTACTTCTCCTTCTTGGCGCCGTAGCGGCTGCGAGCCTGCTTACGGTTCTTGACGCCCTGCGTGTCGAGGGAACCGCGGATGATCTTGTAGCGAACACCCGGCAGGTCCTTCACACGGCCACCACGCACGAGCACGATGGAGTGCTCCTGCAGGTTGTGACCCTCACCCGGGATGTAGGCCGTGACCTCGATGCCCGAGGTCAGACGCACACGCGCGACCTTACGGAGGGCCGAGTTCGGCTTCTTCGGGGTGGTCGTGAACACACGCGTGCAGACGCCGCGACGCTGAGGGGAACCCTCGAGTGCGGGCGTCTTGTTCTTCTCGACCTTGTCCTGCCGGCCCTTCCGGACCAGCTGCTGGATCGTAGGCACTACTTCTCCGGTTTCTGTGTGCCGTCGTAAAACTAACCTGGAACACAGCACCGACCCACGCGGTCGGGTGTGTCGAATACTGCGGACCTCCGCCGAGGGCGGAAAAGGCGCAGATTGCGGTGGCCGTTGACGAACTCGCCGTGCGGCTGATGACACGCACACGAGCCCAGGCACACCCCAGGCACAAGGTCTGAGCGTACCTACCGCATGGACTCCGGTCAAAACAAATGCCCCGCAGCCCGGGCACCCGGCCGACGTGGGAGAACACGGAAGGGGGGCCGGGAGGGCGGAGGGCCTCCGACCGGGGGCCATCCCTGGGGCGGGGACGACGAGGGCCGGGGCCCTGGGCTACGCCCCTGGGGCAGGGAGCCGACGCGATTCACCGGGGCACCTCCGGGAGCTCCCCCAGGGGCGGGGCAGCGCGGAGGCGAACGTCTCGGGGGCGGGCGGCTCGGAGGCGGGGCAGCTCGAAGGCGGGCGGCTCCAGGGCCGGTGCCTCAAGCGGCGGGGCAGCTCAGCAGCCCGGGCACCCCAGTGGCCGTGCGCCTCAGGGCCCGGCGCCTCAGCGGCGGGGCGGTGAGGCGGGTCGGGCGTCGGGGCTCACCGCGGGGGTGGTCGACCGAGGAGCCGGGGTCGACGTCACCCCGGCCCCTGCTCGTACTCCCCGACCGGGATCCCCGCTCAGTCCCGCGCGGCACGCCGCGCATCCGGCGCGTCACCGCTCTCGGTGCCGCCCTGCGCGCCTTCGTCGTCGGGCTCCAGGAACTGGTTCACCACCTTGATGAAGACGCCGAGCCGCTCGTCGGGGACACCGAGCCAGCGCGCGAAGTCCTCCATGGTCGGCTGCCAGTCGTTCGGCGGGAGCAGATCCGCCGCGATCGGCAGCTCCTCCGGCGTCACCCGGCCGGACCGGATCAACATGTCGCGGACGGACACCCCGAGCAGCGGGGCGATCCTGCGCATGGTCTCCAGGTCGGGCATGCTCTGCCGCTGCAGCAGCCGCGTGACGGCGGCGCGGTGGACCCCCGCCTCGTCCGCGATCCGGGACTTCCCGCCGCCGCGCGGGCTGTCGATGTCGTAGCCGCGCTCTCTCATCAGGCTTTCGACCCAGCCTGCGAATTCGTCCAGCCCACGAGTGGTCATGTACCGCTCCTCACTCCTCCAGGCGCCACACTCTAGCGTGCTTGCGCGCACGGAATTACGTGCTTTCGGGCGCGCAATCGTGTCGAAACGGTAAAGGCATCTCCACATTTTTGTTGCGCGCCCGCACGCAACATGTAACGCTGGCTCGCCGCCGACCGCATCGGCCTCCTGAGCCCCAGGGACCTCACCGGCCCCACGGGACCCATTGGCCCCGGAGATGGAGAACACCTTGCCCTTGCCCGATTTCCCCTCCTGGCAGGCCGCCGCCGCGTGCGCCGGCCTCTCCCCGGCCGTCGTCTTCGCCCGCCGCGCCCAGCAGGCGGCCCCGGCACTGCGCGCATGCGAGGTCTGCCCCGTGCGTCGCGAGTGCGAGCAGACCGTCGCACCGGCGGAGAGCTACTTCGACGGCGTCTGCGCGGGACGTCTGTGGCGCAACGGCCGCGCGGTGCCCGCGGCGCGGGTCCGTACGGGACTGGCGACACGGACACGCACGGCGGCCGGCGCGGCCCACACGCCGATATCCGCGACCAGGAGCGTCCGTTGAGCGACCGCAGCGCCATGGACCGGATCGTCACCGACATCACCCTCTGGACGGCCGCGCTCGCCCGCCACTTCCCCGAACTCGCCGAGGAGCTCGCGCCCGGACGCCGCTCTCCCGCCGGGACCGCATCGACCGCTCCGCACCCGGGGCGCGACGACCTGATCCGCGAGGAGCGACGCGAGGCGCTGCTGCTGGAACAGCGGCACGGTCTCGTGGTCCCCGGACACGGCGCGGCGCCGATCCGGCTTCATGTGTCCGACGCGATCCGCGACGTCACCGACGGCGTGGTGGAGCTGGAGGAGGCGGTACGCGCCCGGCTCGGGCTCCCCCGTCCCGGCCGCGCCCCGGTCGTCGAACGGCTCCGGCGCACGATCGCGCTGCTCGACGACATCGCGGCCCACCCCGACCTGGCCCGGCACGTGCGGGACGAGCTGCGTCGCATGGCCCGGCGCTGCGCGCGCACGCTGGGCGACGCGGAGCAGGTCGTACGCGTCTCGGGGCGCTGCCCCTGGTGCGACTCGGTGTCGCTGCGGGCGTTCCCCGACCGGCGCGCCGTGCTCTGCGTGAACCCGGCCTGCACCTGTACCGACGAGGAGTGCGGCTGTCAGGACGACCCGGCCTACCGCCATCTGTGGCCCGAGGCGGAGTGGGGCGACCTGGCGGACGCGGCGGGCTGCCGTACCGAGGAACTCGACGCCGCGATGGAGGAGAACCCGTGCTGATGTCCCTGAGTCCGGCCACCCTGATCCCCGGGCCGCTGGCGGCCGAGGAGGCGGGGGTCGCACCGGCGACGATCCGCAAGTGGGTCCAGCTGGGTCACCTCCGGGCGGCCGGCAAGGCGGGCCGGGCCCAGTTGTTCCGCCTGGAGGACGTCTTCGCCGCGGAACGCGCGACCCGCCGCAAGCCCCGCCCCTCGACGTGACCGACGCACCTCCCCCGAAGAGCGCCCCCTGTCCCTCAGGACAGGGGGCGCTCGCCGTTCCCCGGGGCGCCATTCCCCGCTCGCCGCTTCCCGGGAGCCGCTCCCCGGCACCGCTTCCCGCTCGCCGTTTCCCGAGCGCCGTTCCCCGGGGCGCCGTTCCCGAGCGCCGTTCCCCGGGGCGCCGTTCCCGAGCGCCGTTCCCCGCCCGGCGTTTCCCAGGCGCCCGTTCCACGCCCGCCGTTTCCCGCTCGCCGTTTCTCGAGCACCGTCCCCCGCCCGCCGTTCCCGAGCGCCGTTCCCCGGGGCGCCGCTCCCCGGGCGCCGCTTCCCGCCCGCCGTTCCCCGGGCGCCCCTTCCCGCTCGGCGTTCCCCAGGCGCGCGGGCCGGGCCCGCGGGCCGGGACCCCGACGTATCCCGAGGGGCCCTGGAGCCCGTTTCCGGCCCCGCCCACGAATTAGTTGCGTGCGCGCACGCTCTCTGTCACAGTTGGTGCAGCGGCGGAGCTGTGCCCGAACGACGGGCCACGGCTTCGCCGTTCGCCGTCCGGGTGCGCTGCCGCGCCCCTCCCCTCCCGCAGGCGCGCCCCGGGCGGCGCCCGTCCAGGACCCCTCTTCGAGGAGAACCGTCATGACCACTCCCCCGAGTGCTTTCCCGGACGTCGAGAAGCTGGTCGTCGACGTCCTCAAGGCCGACCCCGCCCTGGCGGGCGCCACCATCGCGGTCCATGCGCCGGCCGGCTTCGACGGCACGCAGAGCGCCGTGCTCGTGAACCGCCGCGGCGGCGCCTGGATCGGCGACCTGCACGTCGACATGCCGCTGATCGAGTTCGAGGTGTACGGGCCGAGCAAGAACGCGGCCCACGTCCTCGCCAACGCGGCACGGCGGGCCCTGCTCGCCACGATCGGCAAGCAGATCGGCGCCACCAACGTCGTCCACGACGTCGAGGAGCAGGACGGGCCCCGCTGGCTGCCCGACTACCTCTACCGGGGCGCCAACCGCTACCTGTGCGTCATCCGCCTCTCCCTGAGCGTCTTCTGAGCCCTCGCCCTCCCTGACGGACGCTCACCCCACAGACCAGGCCCCGCCATCCCGGCGGGGCCTTTGCCGTACCCGGGCCCGACGCCCGGGGCGGTCACCCTCTCACCCAAGGAGAAACCCCACCATGGCAGGAAACAACTCCGCCGAGATCCGCGTCGCAGGCGTCGGCAAGCTCTACGTGGCCAACGCCGGCACCGACATCCCGGCCTTCGGCACCGACTCCGCCACCGACTGGGCGTCCTGGACGGACCTCGGCTTCACCACCGGTGACGGCGTCACCTTCTCGAAGAAGGACAAGCTGGAGGCCATCGACTCGTGGCAGTCCGTCTCCCCGGTGCACTACATCTACTCGGCCCGTGACCTCTCGCTGAAGTTCTCCATGCTCCAGTTCAACGAGGACACGCTGCCGTTCTTCATGGGCGGCGGAAAGGTCGAGGCGGCGGCCGCGCCGGCGACCGACACCTACAAGTACGAGATCGCCGAGCGTCCGTTCGCGGACGTGCGCGCCCTCGGCCTGGAGTTCACCGACGTCAAGGCCGGTGGCACGACCGCGGTCACCTACCGCTTCATCATCCCGCGCGGCCAGGTCACCGCGTCCGACGACATCAAGCTGGCCCGCAAGGCGGCGTCGCAGCTGGGCATCACCTTCACGGCCATGTCGAACGGCAACGGCAAGCCGCTGGCCTCCTTCCTCATGAAGGACAGCCAGTACAGCACCACCGTCTGATCCCTGCTCCACCCCGGGGCGGGACGGCGGACCGTCGTCCCGCCCCGCCCCCTCTCCTCTTCACTCGCTCGAACAAGGAGTACGCATCACCATGGCCCGTTTCGACGTCAACGCCGCCCGCGCCCAGCGCCTGGAGGCCACCGGCAGCAGCTGGTCCTTCGAGCTGGACGGCGAGAGCTACACCCTTCCCACCGAACTCGGCCGCGCGACCGCCAAGGCTCTGCGCAAGCTCGACGACAACGACGTGGACGGCCTGCTCGCGCTCCTGATGGGTGAGAAGCAGTTCGCTCGGTTCGAGCAGCACGACATCACGATGCAGGACATCGCCGCCATCCTGGAGGCCTACGGCAAGGAGACCGGGCTCGGCCTGGGGGAAGACTGAGCCTCGTCGAGTTCGTCGACGAACACGCCGAGGCCCTTGAGGCGGACCTGCTCCGCTACTACGGCACCGATCTCCTCGACTGGTACCGCGGCGGGCTCTCCAGCCGTCGTCTCTACACACTGATCAAGTATCTGCCGGCGGACGGCGCCGTCCAGCGCGAGCTCCACGGGGAAGCCGCGGAGTGGTCGATCTCGGACCATCTCCTCGCGGCGGCGGTGGACCATCTGGCCGTCGCCAACTGGATGTTCATGTGTGTCAATTCCGGCGAGGACGACGACCAGCCCGATCCCCCGAAGCCCGTTCCTCGTCCGGGAGTCGCCGACGAGGACGAGGAGCGGGGCGGGTCGTCCACGCAGGAGGGCGCCGCCGAGGTGGTCTCCCCCGGAGCACTCGCCCGGTTCTTCGGCTGATGCCACACCCCCGCAGCCCCCGGAGGGCCGTTCCCGTCAGGGAGCGGGCTCCGGGGGCGCTTCCTGTGCTCGCTCGGCCGTCAGCTCCTGCTCCAGGGCCCTGGCCCGATCGGAGAGCCGACGCCCCCTGCCGGGGCGCGTCTCGGCTTCGACGGGCTCCGGTTCGACGTGCTCGGACTCGCGGCGGTCGGCGCCGGAGCCCGACTGGACGGGCACCCCGGCGAGCGGCGGCACGATCGGGCGCCCGCCCTTGCCCCGGACGACCTTCCGTACCGGCTGGGCGTTCCGGCGGGTACGGCTCTCCTGAGCGGTCACGAGGACGTCCAGCTCCGACTCCGGTTCGGGTCCCGTCTGGTGCTCGGGTTCGGGTTCGGGACGCTGGGGGCGCTGTTCGAACAGCTCGCGCTCCCTGCGGACCCGCTCCTCGGCCTCGACGACGGCCGCGGGCGGTTCGAGAAGCCGGGCGAAGGGCAGTGCGATGACCCGGGCACCCTCCGGGCCGACGTCCGTACGCCGCTGGGGTCGGCGGATCCCACGCGCGTCACCCTGACCCTGCGCGTAGGCGTCGGCGACACGCTTCTCGTACTCCCGGCGAATGCGGGGGAGTTCGTCGGCCACGGCCTCGGCCCAGCCGGCGGTGAAGGCGGTCGTCTCGCGACGGTCGACCTCGCCCCGGGGGATCACGACGAGCTCCTCGGGGGCGTGCCCTTGGACGTGGACGAGCTCCGAGAGACGTGCGAAGAGATGGGGCAGATCGGGCTGGGAGGCGAACCAGTCGACGACCCGCTCCCGCCGGTTGGCGCCCGGCTCCGTGTCCATGCGTGAGTACTGCCTTCCAACCCCCAGGGGTCCCCCCGCGCGCCCCGCGCGCCCCTCGCCCCCCGAAACGGTCGGGTCCAGGGAACGCGTCCTCCAGGTTACCCGGTCGAACACAAGCTCTGTTCCGGCGCCAACCTCACCCGGGAACAAGCCAGGAGACACACCGTCAGGTGTTTCCGGCTCGACAAACACCGAACAGATGTTCCACACTGCTATTCGCACAGCAGTTCGAACACGTGGTGCCCCCGCTCCTCACTCCGCGGCGCCGCCACACACGCAAGGGCACGTAACGGGAAGGCAGGCGTCCATGACCCAGCAGGCCGAGGCATCGCGACCGCACACCCCTCTCCAGGACCGCCTCCGCCAGCTCCTCGACGGACCCGTCGCCCTCGACAAGAGAGCGCTGCTCGGCACGCTGTACGCCGAGGTCACCCGCTGCGAGACCCTCGCGTATACAGCGGGCTGGAACGACGCCCTCGCGACGACGCGACGCGACTCCCGCCGAAGCGACGACGCCTAGCCGCCCGACCGCCCTTCACGCACGAGCCCCTGCCGAAGTTCCTTGCCGGCAGGGGCTTTTCGGCATGGCCGTCACCGGCCGGAAGCGGAGGAATCCATGGGAAAGACGATCGACGACGTCTCCCAGGAGATAGCCCAACTCAAGAACGACCTGGCCACGGGCACCGTGAAGCTCACGTACAAGGTTCCCGACGACAAGAACCCCGACAAGGCGATCGACAAGGAGGCGCTGGTCTCCAAGCTCAAGCACCACCTCATCGGAGACTCCCCCAAGATCCTCACGGAGGAAGCCGCGGCGCCGTGGGTCAAGCAGATCGGCGACATCCACGAGGAGGCCACGAAGGCGCCCCTGACGGAGTGGCTCGAAGCGGCCGGCCTCGACGGTGTCGCCGCCGGCGTCGAGAAGATCTACGAGGGCAAGAACTTCGGAGTCATCTGGCCGTACTTCCTCTCGGCCTTCATGGGCCTCGCCGTCCCCGCGCTCGGCCTCCTGCTGGCGGCGAAGTCGATCGACATCGTCCGGAACGTCACGGACAAGCTCTTCGGCTGGGTCATCGCCAACAACGAGAACGGCGGGTGGAGTCGCCAGAACCGCGAGGACGTCGAGCGCCGGGAGCGCCGGGTCTTCAACGGCGGCGCCGGCCTCGCCGACCTTCCGGAGACCCCGGACTTCGGGCCCCTGCGGCGGCAGCTCGAGGAGCTGAATCCGCATCTGGTGACGTTCAACGACCAGGCCCCCTCGTTCATCAGGGAGTTCCGCAAGCTTCCCAAGGAGTCCGCGGCCACCAAGGCGGCGGCGGGCGTCAAGAAGATCGCCGACGCCATCAAGGACATCGACCACACGCGGATGCAACCGGTCGCCACCGGCGTCGGCAAGATCCAGGAGGCCGTGCGGGACGCGGACCCCCGGAAGATCGAGAAGGTCGCCAAGGCCACCGAGAAGCTCAAGCTCGCCACGACCAACTTCAACCCGGACAGGGTCCCGAAGGCGGAACCACTGCAGGACGCGGCCACCGCGGCAGGGAACCTGGCCCGGCAGATCGGCCCCCTGGACCGCGCGCTGGCCGGCCTCCGGACGACCGTCGGGCAGCTCAACACAGGGCTCTCCTGACCCACCCCACCACGAAAGGAGGTAACCCATGTCTCTCGTCAGGTCCCTGAAGAACGCGTCCACGTCCCTGAGCGCCCTCAAGACGCAGGCATCCGGCGCCGCGACCTCGGTCAAGAAGGTCGGTGACGCCGGCAGGACGGCGAACGGTCAGCTCAAGAACCTCAAGACCGGTGCCCAGGGCGCCGGCACCCAGCTGAAGAACCTCAGGACCGCCTCGGACCAGGCCGAGCGCGCCATGCAGAAGGCCGGTCAGACCGGTCAGTCCGCCGGCGCCAAGCTCGGGAAGTTCGAATCCGGCGCCAACAAGGCCGCCAAGGGCCAGGACAAGCTCAACAAGTCCATGAAGGGCAACTTCCTGGCCCGTCTGATCGAGCTGTTCATGCCGCTCATCGAGAAGATCGTCGAGATGGCGATGCGCTCGAAGACCATGCAGACGATCATGAAGAAGGCCTTCAGCGCCATCAAGACCGTGATCAGCTCGGTCATGAAGGCCATCGGCCCGATCATGAAGAAGGCCGGCGATCTGATCAAGACGGTCTGGAACGGCATCAAGAAGGCCGTCTCCACCGTCGTCAAGGCCGTCGCCACCGTCATCAAGACCTACGTGAAGATCTGGAAGACGGTCATCACCACGGTCATGAACGCCATCAAGACGGTCGTGCGGACCGTCTGGAACGGCATCAAGGCCGTGATCACCCCGGTGGTCAACTGGATCAAGACGACGATCCCGAACGCCTTCAAGGCCGTGAAGGACAAGATGTCGTCCATCTGGAACGGCCTCAAGGACATCGCGTCCCGGGCGTTCAACGGCATCAAGAGCGGGGTGTCCGGCCCGATCAACGCCGTCATCGGCCTGATCAACCGGATGATCGGCAGCCTGAACCGGGTCAAGGTCAGCGTCCCCGGCTGGGTGCCCGTCGTCGGCGGCAAGACCTTCGGCGTCAACATCCCGACCATCCCCATGCTCGCCACCGGTGGTGTCGTCATGCCCCGCTCCGGCGGTGTCCCGGCGATCCTCGCCGAGGCCGGCGAGGCCGAGGCCGTCCTCCCGCTCTCCAAGCTGGACCGGCTGCTCGCCCTCACCGCCCGGCGCGCCCGCGCGTCGGCGCAGATGCAGGCGGGCGGCCGCGCCGGCGCCGGACTGCACATCGAGCACTACCACGCGTCCCGCGGGAGCGACCCGCAGTCGACGGCGGACGCACTGATGTACCTGGCGAAGGCGCGCGGATGAGTGCCGCCGCGTTCGCCATGCCGCGGTTCGGGAGCGTCACGCCGGTGGTGGCCTCCCTGCGGCAGAGCGCGGGCCAGGCGGGCGACGCCCTGAAGCGGATCACCCGGGAGGTCGGACGGGTGGCCGGCGGCATGGAGGGGTTCGCCACCTCCGTCCGTACCGCCGGGACGAACGTACGCACCCTCGGCACCCATGCCTCCGGCGCGTCGACGTCCCTGCGACGGATACGGCAGGCCGGCCCCGCCAACGGGGTGCGGCGCTTCGGCACCGCCGCCGGGAAGGCGAGGACGGCGGCCGGCAAGCTCGGCACCGGCGTGGGCGCGCTGCTCGCGATCATCGGTCCGCTGCTGCCGGTCACCGATGTCATCGGCAAGCTGATGGAGACCTACGGAACGGTCATGACCGTCGCCTCGGTCGCCATGATCGCCGTCAACGTCGCCATGCGGGCCAACCCGATCGGCTTCCTCGTCGGCATCATCGTGCCCATCGCCGCGTACCTCATCGAGCTCGCGGTGAACTCCCAGACCGGCCAGAAGATCATCCGGCAGGTCTTCGAGCAGGCCCTCAAGGGCTTCAAAGCGGTCTGGACGTTCCTGCAGCCGATCATGAAGGCCCTCGGCAAGGCCGTCGGGACGTACTTCAAGGGCTATCTGACCCTCTTCATCACGGCCCTGAAGGCCATCGGCTCCGGCATCAGCGGCATCTCCAAGGTCGGCTCCGCCGTCTCCTCCGCCTCCCACGCGCTGCGGTCCATCGCCTCCCGCACGATCGGCGGCATCAAGGGCGCCGTGAAGCCGGTCCTGTCCTTCGTCACGGACAGGATCCCCGGCTTCTTCCGCACCGCCAAGGACGCGGTCAGCAGGGCCATGCGCGGCATCGGCGACCTCGTCAAGGGCGCCCTGAGCACCGTCATCGGCGTCGTCAAAGGCCCGATCAACGGACTCATCGCCTTCGCCAACTGGATCATCGACGGTCTGAACGAGCTCAGCTTCGAGATCCCCCTCACCGGCAAGAAGTTCGGCGTCGAACTCGACAAGATCCCGATGCTCGCCGAGGGCGGCATCGTCCTCCCCGGCACGGCGGACGACTACCGCATCGACCCGCTCTCCCAGCTGGAGAACCGTCGCGTCCCCGCCCTCACGGAGGCCCCACGGCCGCCGCACCGCGTACGGGAGTTCCACGAACAGCCCGGCGCCGGACCCCGGTCGATCGCCGAGGACCTGCTCTTCCTCGCGACCGCCCACTCCTGACACCCATCCGAAGTGAGGTGACGGCCCCATGGCCGAGACCACAACCGCATACGCCGGAAACACCTACACCGCCGACCTCGCGCCCGGCTCACTGATCACCCAGGACGGGCAGATCCAGTGGGCCGGGCTTCTCATCGGCCCCGGCACCCCGTTCGCCGTCGACCGCTCCGGTCTCACCGGCTGGGAGGACCTGCCCGAGTACGACGCCTCCGACGCCGAACGCCCCACCTCGCACGGCGCCTGGCCCGGTTCCCGGTACGCCAAACCGCGCAAGGTCGGCGGCACGATCGTGCTGATGCCGGAGTGGAACCAGGCGCCGGACGCCATCCGCGCGCTGCGCCAGGCCCTCGCCCTGCTCGACGAGGAGCGCTGGCTCACCGTCCGTCTGCACGGCGAACTGCTCACCGTACGAGCCCGGATCGCGCAGCGCGTCATCCCCGCCGACCAGGGCTTCGCCACCCAGGGCAGCTCCAAGATGTCCATCCAGTGGCTCGCGGCCGACCCACGGCGGTACGTCGTCAACGAGGAGACCGCCACCACCACCGCCCCCCAGCCCGAGTCCGGCCTCACCTGGCCGCTGACCTGGCCGCTCGACTGGGGCCAGGCCACCAGCACCGGCGACGCCGTCGCCGTGAACAGCGGCTCGGCACCCACCCATCCGGTGATCGTCTTCCGCGGTCCGTGCTCCATGCCGACCGTCACCGAGCGGACCAGCCGCCGTCGGCTGCGGTACGCGATCGACCTGGCGGCCGGCGACCAGCTGGTCGTCGACACGGCCGCGGGCACCGTCACCCTCAACAACACCGCCTCCCGCCGCCACACCGCCATGGCCGACTCCAGCCCCGAGGAGCTGTTCCTCCTGGAGCCCGGCCGCACCGAGCTGGCCTTCCGCCCCGACGGAGCCACCAAGGACGCCCTGATGACGGTCCGCTGGCGCAGCGCCGAGTGGTGACAGCCCCTCCGACCACCCTCGAAGAGAGAGGTGCACCATGACCGTTTCCGCCGCCTGGCTCACGGCCACCGGCCAGACCCGCGAAGACACCCGCCTTGCCCTGGCCGCCCTGCTGACGCCCAGCGGACAGAGCGCCGAGGAGACCCCGCTGCGCTCCCGCCCCGGCATCGTGCCGGGCGGCTTCGCGCTGACCGGGACCGCGCCCATGCAGTGCACGATCGGCACCGGCCGGGCGATCGTCCAGGGCAAGGACACCGACCAGGGCGCCTACCTGGTCGCCGCCTCGGCGCCGCAGACGCTCACGATCGACGACGGCGACCCGCAGTACGACCGGATCGACCTGGTCGAGCTGGCCGTCGTCGACGACGCGTACGACAGGACCGGAACCACGGAAGCCGTCGTACGCCTGGTCAAGGGCAAGGCGGAGGCCGTTCCCGCCGTCCCGGCCAGCGGCCCCGGCAGCACGATCCCGCTCTACACGGTGACCGTCCGGGCCGGCACCTCGGCCGGCACCGGCGGCATCGCCTGGACCACCGGCGGGGTCGCCACCCAGCACTGGCCGGTGGTCGCGCTCGGCGGCATCACGCCCACGAGCGGCTTCAAGGGTGCGTACGCCGGCCAGTACCGGGACGCCGGCTCCACCCTCCAGCGCTGGGACGGCGCGACATGGATCTCGTACCCCAGGGCGCTCGGCGGCATCGCGCCCAGCGGCACGGCGACCGCCGGCGGCTACACCGGTCAGTACCGCGACAACTCCGGCGTCCTGCAGCGCTGGGACGGCCAGGCATGGCAGTACGCCCAGGGCAGCGCGAGCGTTCTCTTCTGCGCCTCGCAGACCCTGACGACCCAGGCCCAGAGCATCGCGCCGAGCACCTGGACCCCGCTCAACCTGCCGACGGTCGACGTCGACGAGGCGACCGGCTGGAACGGAACCCACACCTACACCGTGCCGCGCACCGGTTGGTGGCGGGTCTCGGCCCACGCCGTCTGGGCCAACGACGCCCAGACCGGGATGCGCGGCGCCCGCGTCGTGGTCAACGGCTCCGGCGTACAGCGCGCCACGTGGCTCACCCCGGCGGGCAACGGCGCCGTCGCCGTCGGCGGCCACGCCCTGCTGAAGCTGACGGCCGGCAACACGCTCCAGCTCGCCGGATACCAGAGCCACACCGCGGCGGTGAAGACCCTCGGCGGCTCCGGCTACGCCTGCACCCTCTCCGCCGAGTGGATCAAGTCCTGACCCCGGCCTCCCCACCCGCCTCCCCCGATTGGAGAACCCCATGAACCTGCGCAGCAGCTGGGTCGTCGAGACCGGCCAGACCCGCGAGGACACCCGTCTGACCCAGGTCGGCGCGACCACCCCGGTCAACCCCGTCCAGGTCCGCTCCGGCATCCTGCCGGGCTCCTACGACGGCCGGTTCCGGCTCTCCGGCTTCTGGATGACGGGCGCCTCCGCCATGGCGGCGACCGTCTCCGAGGGCCGGGCCGTCATCCAGGGCGACATCTCCCAGGGCGTCTACCCGGTGGCCCTGCCGGCCTCGGAGACCGTCACCTTCGAGCCGGGCAACGCCCAGTACAACCGCATCGACCTGGTCGTCCTCAAGATCTACGACAAGCTGTACGACGGGCCCGACCGCAACGAGGCCGTGGTCGAGGTCATCCAGGGCAAGGCCGACCCGACCCCGCAGGCCCCGGCCGCGCCGCCGCGCAGCCTTCCGCTGTACGAGGTGACGGTGCCCGCAGGCGTCAGCGCGGGCAACGGCGGCATCAACTGGAACATCGCGCTGAAGGACCTGCGCACGCCGGTCGTCTCCGTCGGCGGCATCCTCCCCGTGGAGGGCCCGGTCCTGCCGGGCGCCTACCCGGGCCAGTTCCAGGACTCCGGCGGCGCGCTCCAGCGCTGGGACGGCGGCGCGTGGGTGCCGTACCCGTCGGCGCTCGGCGGCATCATCCCGAGCAGCGCGGGCACGCTCACGGCCAGCTACACGGGCCAGTACCGGGACACCGCGGGCGGTCAGCTCCAGCGCTGGAACGGTTCGGCGTGGCGGCCGGCGTACCCGGGTCCGTACTTCAACGACTCGCTGGACGCGGGCTACACCGTCTCCACGACCTACGTGAACACGCTGGTCGAGCGGACGACGAACCCGCTGGTGGTGACCTTCGTCGCCCCGGAGTCCCGTCAGGCGATCCTCACCTTCGGCTCGCGGATGGAGCTGAGCCTGGTCTCCGGCACGACGGGCATCGCCAGCTCGGCCTACATGTGCGTACGCGTCACCCAGGGCGCCACCGTCCACCGGGAGGTGGAGGACGAACTCGCCGCGATCGCATCCAAGTCGGCCGACCCCACGGACGCGTTCTCCGCGTCCAGCACGCAGCGTCTGCACACCCTGACGCCGGGCGCGACCTACACCGTGACCGCGTACTACCGGACGTCCAACGCCAACGTGCGGGCGTGGTTCGACAACACCTTCATCCAGGTCACGCCGCAGTACTGAGCCGCGAGCCGTCACGCGGCCGCCCGATCGCCCCCATCCCCAGGAGATCCCCATGCCCGTACGCTCCGGCTGGCTCATGCCCACCGGGCAGACCCGCCAGAACACCCGTATCACCTCCCTCGGCGCCACCACCCCCGCCAACCCGCTCGCTTCCCGCTCCGGTGTCCTGCCCGGCACGTACGACGGCAAGTTCCGGGTCGGCGGTCTGTGGATGAGCGGCAGCGGACCGATGACGGCCACCGTCTACCACGGCAAGGCCGTCATCCAGGGCGACACCACCGACGGCGCCTACCCCGTGGCCCTGGACGAGGACCTCACCCTCACTTTCGGCGACGGCGATCCGCTGCACACGCGCATCGACCTCGTCGTGGTCCGCGTCTACGACCACGACGTCGACGTGCTCGGCAAGTACGAGGCGGCCGTGGAGATCGTCCGGGGCGAGGCGAGCGCCACCCCGGTGGCGCCCACCCCGCCCACGCTCTCGCTCACGCTCTTCTCGGTCAGGGTGAAGCCCGGGGCCTCGGCGGGAACGGGCGGCATCGGCTGGACCGACAGCGGTGTCGTCACCGACCTGCGCACGACGGTCGTGAGCGCCGGCGGCATCCTGCCCGTCTACAACAACGCCGGCGTGGCCGGCGCCTACCCGGGCCAGTACCAGGACAACGACAACTCCCACTTCCTGCAGCGCTGGGACGGCACCGCCTGGGTCGCCTACCCGAAGGAGATCGGCGGCATCGCGGCCAACGGGACGCTGTCGACCGGCGGTTACACCGGGCAGTTCCGGGAGAACAACGGAGTCCTGCAGCGGTGGAGCGGGGCCGCGTGGGTGAACTACCAGCCGCCCGTGGAGGTGGAGACCACCACGGCGGGCGCGACGGCGGCCACCGGCTGGACCCTGTCCGGCTTCGTGGCGCGCAGGACCCGAGGCGTGGTCACCGTCTCCATGACCGTGACCCGCAGCGGAGCCGACCTCACCGCCACGAGCGCGGGCAACCTCACCCCCGACGAGCTGCTGGGCACCCTGCCGGCCGGCTGGCGGCCGGCGAACGACTTCGACGCCATCGGCAACGACGCCTACGGCTCGGGGTCCGTCACGTTCCAGTCGAACGGGTCGGTGTACCTGCGGACGTGGTCCGGAAACGGAGTGCTGACCGCCGGCAAGTTCCTCCGCACGACCGCCACCTTCGTCCAGTAAGGGGTACGCGATGGCTCTCGACACGCCCTACCGGGCGATCTTCTGCGACCTGTTCACCGACCAGACCATCGACATCCTGCCGCTGCGGGACGTCCAGTTCGACGACTACATCGGCAAGGCCGGCTCCCTGTCCGGCACCGTGCCCGTCCCCGACCGGGACATCGCCGACCGGGTCCGCAAGATCCAGGCGGGCCGCACCACCGTCTACCTGGAGCGCGGCGGGGACCTGTGGTGGGGCGGCATCATCTGGACCACCACGCTGCAGTCAAGCGGACGCGGGGTGCTCACCCTGGGGGTCCAGGCCGCCACCTTCGACTCGTACGCCACACGCCGCCGCATCCGCACCGACGTCACGTACGCCACGCCGACGGATCAGCTGACCATCGCCCGCAGACTGTGGACGGACGTCCAGAACGGGCTCGGCCGCAGCGGCATCGACATCGGCGACGAGACCTCCGGTGTCCTGCGGACGGCGTCCTGGCGGCTCGGCGACGAGACTGTCTACCAGGAGGCGCTGGACCAACTCGCGGCCCAGGAGAACGGCTTCGAGCAGCAGATCCTGGTCTACCGCGACCCGGTCACCGGCACCCGGATCCGTCAGCTGAGGCTCGGCCACCCGAAGATCCGTACCGGCGCGACCGACATGATCTTCGACCGGCCCGGCGCCATCCTGTCGTACTCCTTCCCGGACGACGCCACCCGCGGCGGCACCACCGCCCTGGCCCGCGGCGCGTCCGCCAACTCCAACGCCGCCGCCGAGTCCCGGCCGACCATGTCGGCGGAGAAGGTCAACACCGCCCTGCTCAACGGTGGCTGGCCGCTGATCGACCTGTCGTCGGACCACAACGAGGTCAGCGACACCAAGACCCTCGACTCGCTGGCCGCCGCCAACCTCGCCCAGGCGGCCGGCTCCGTGCTGATCCCCGCGATCAGCATCCGGCTCGGTGGGATCGTTCCGCCGGCGCTCCTCGGCCGCACCGCCCGGATCCGGATCACCGACGAGTGGCACTCCGAGGGTCTCGACCGCCGCTACCGCATCATCGGCGTGAAGGTCAGTCCCCCGGAGCGCGGCCGCCCCGACACCGCAGAGCTCTATCTCGAGGAGGCGTGATGGCCCAGCTGCCCGAGGACATCATCGACCGGCTGACCCAGATGGAACGCCGGATCCAGGCCCTGTCCACCGCCGTGAACACACGCCCCGCCCTCAACGACATCGCCGACGGCGCGCTCACCGTGAAGCGGACCAACCCCGACGGCACCATCAGCACGCTCCTCCAGATCGGCAGCAGCACGCCGACGACCACGCGCCCCGTGGTGCGGATCAACGACGCGTACAACCACGAGATCTTCTCGGACGACGTGGTCACCGGCGGTATCGCCAGGCCCTGGCTGGCGATGCTGACGCCCCAGGACCTCAACTCCGCGCGCTGGCTCTCCACGACCGCCACCGGATGGACCACGATCGCGCGGTCCCACAACCCGATCTGGCAGCCGAGGATGCGGCTGATCCTGGACACCAAGGTCAGCAGCGGCGCCACCGGATCGGTACGGGTACTCGTCGACGGCGCCGTCTGGGGGCCCACCGTGACCGCGCCCAACGCCTTCGACCACAGCGGCTTCGTCACCACCGACATGACCGCCCGCTTCGGCTCGCTCCTGAGGGTGGAGGTCCAGGCCATGGTCAGCAGCGGTGGCACCGTCTACGCCCAGCCCGCACTGATGTACGGCACCCAGAGCTGACCCGAACCGAGCCGACCGAGCCGAACCCCGAGGAGCCCACCATGCCCATCGACCCCACCCAGCCCTGGGGCGTCTCCATCGACTACGCCGGGCGGGCCACCGTCACCGACGGCGGCCACGACATCGACGTACGCGTCTACGACAACACCCTCGGCGGCCCGCTGGAACCCGACCAGCTGACGGGCGCCTACCCCGCGGTCTACGTCACCGCCCAGGTCGACGAGCACGACGGGACCGGCGCCGCCCTGCGCGGCTACGGCCTCGTCGTCGTCGACCCGCCGGACAGCGCCCCGGTCGTCCCCGACCCGGCCGCCGTCCAGCAGGCCGTCGCGGCGGCACTCGCCGACTTCGAAACCCGCCGCGCCGCCTACGCCGCCCTCTGCGCGACCTGGGCTCCCGCACCGGCGCCCACCCCGACCCCCGCCCCGGAACCGGAGCCCGAGCCGGAACCGGAACCGAGCCCCGCACCGGCGCCGTAAGAGCCGCGCCCCGCCCCGTACGCCCGCCCCCGCGCGGGCTTTTTTCATGCCCCCGCACATCTGGAGGACACCATGGCCACTCCCCTCACCGCCGATCAGCTCCTCGCCGCCCTGCGCGCCGAGGGCGTCACCGTCGTCGAGCACGACGGCTGGCGCACCCACAACCGCAACCAGGCCGGCCCCTGGGGGCCCGTCAACGGCGTGATGATCCACCACACCGTCTCCAGCGGCACCGCCTCCTCCGTCGAGCTCTGCTACAACGGCTACGACGGCCTGCCCGGCCCGCTCTGCCACGGCGTCATCGCCAAGGACGGCACGGTCCATCTCGTCGGCAACGGCCGCGCCAACCACGCGGGCGGCGGCGACCCGTCCGTCCTCCAGGCCGTGATCACCGAGACCTACGGGGACCGGCCGCCGGCCCCGCACGAGCACCAGGGCAGCGCCGGCGCCGTCGACGGCAACACCCGCTTCTACGGCTTCGAGTGCATCAACCTCGGCGACGGCACCGACCCCTGGCCGGCCGCCCAGCTCGACGCCATCGAGCGGGCGTCCGCCGCGATCTGCCGCGCCCACGGCTGGGGCGCCAAGTCCGTCATCGGACACCTCGAATGGTCCGACTGGAAGAGCGATCCGCGCGGCTTCGGCATGCCGGGGATGCGGGACCGCGTCCAGAAGCGGCTCGCCGCGTCCCCCGCCAAGCAGCAGCCGGCCGCGCAGAAGCCGGCCGCCCCGCGCTACCAGCCCTTCCCCGGCACCTCGTTCTTCAAGACGAACCCCAGCTCCCCGATCGTCACCGCGATGGGCCGCCGCCTCGTCGCCGAGGGCTGCTCCGCCTACGCCACGGGCCCGTCCCCCCGCTGGAGCGAGGCCGACCGGCGCAGCTACGCGAAGTGGCAGCGCAAGCTCGGCTTCAGCGGCTCCGACGCCGACGGCTGGCCGGGCGCCATGTCCTGGAACGCGCTCAAGGTCCCGTACACCAAGTAAGGAGCACACCCCCATGTCCGAAGCCGCCAAGCGCACCGCCCGTACCGTTCTGCAGTCCGCCGTCGCCCTCGCCGTCGTCTTCCCCGCGGTCGTCGACGCCTCCGGCCTCCCGGCCACCCTCCCCTGGGTCGCCGGAGCGCTCGCCGCCGCCGGAGCCCTCACCCGGGTGATGGCGGTCCCGGCCGTCCAGAGGCTGCTCCCCGCCTGGCTGCGCACCACCTCGGGAGCGGCCGATGACCGAGCCTGAACAGCACGACCCGGTCACCGTCGCCGTCGAACTGGAGCGGCTCCGCGGCACGCTGGAGGCCGGGTTCGCCCGTGTCGACGGCTCGCTGGCGCTGCTCGTGCAGCGCAGTGACCAGACGGACAAGCAACTCGCCGACATGGAGTCCCGGCTGGACGCGCTGGAGCGCGCCCGCTGGCCGCTCACCAGCATCGCCGCGCTGACGGCGAGCGCCGGCCTGATGCTCGCGGTCTGGGAGCTGGCCGGCCGCTAGCCCCTCTTGTCCCGAACACGCCGAAGGGCGGCACCCCGGTGTCGGGGTGCCGCCCTTCGGTTCGCACTACTTACTGGTTGTACGGACCGTAGTCGTAGTCCTCCAGCGGAACGGCCTGGCCGGAGCCGGTGCCGAACGGCGAGTAGTCGATGTCGTCGTAGCCGACGGCCGAGTACATCGCGGCCTTGGCCTCCTCGGTCGGCTCGACCCGGATGTTGCGGTAGCGGGACAGACCCGTACCGGCCGGGATGAGCTTACCGATGATGACGTTCTCCTTGAGGCCGATGAGGCTGTCGGACTTGGCGTTGATCGCCGCATCCGTCAGGACTCGGGTCGTCTCCTGGAAGGAGGCGGCCGACAGCCAGGACTCCGTCGCCAGCGAGGCCTTGGTGATACCCATCAGCTGCGGACGGCCGGAGGCGGGGTGACCGCCCTCGGTGACCACACGACGGTTCTCGGTCTCGAACTTCGAGCGCTCGACGAGCTCGCCCGGCAGCAGCTCCGCGTCGCCGGACTCGATGATCGTCACACGGCGCAGCATCTGCCGGATGATGATCTCGATGTGCTTGTCGTGGATCGACACACCCTGCGAGTTGTAGACCTTCTGGACCTCGCCGACCAGGTGGACCTGGACCGCGCGCTGACCGAGGATCCGCAGCACGTCGTGCGGGTTGGTGGCACCCACGGTGAGCTTCTGGCCCACCTCGACGTGGTCGCCCTCGCCCACCAGCAGACGGGCACGCTTCGAGATCGGGAACGCCGTCTCGTCGCTGCCGTCGTCGGGGGTGACGACGATCTTCTTGGTCTTCTCGGTCTCCTCGATACGGACGCGGCCGGCCGCCTCCGAGATCGGGGCGACACCCTTGGGCTGACGAGCCTCGAAGAGCTCGACGACACGGGGCAGACCCTGGGTGATGTCGTCACCGGCCACACCACCGGTGTGGAAGGTACGCATCGTCAGCTGGGTACCGGGCTCACCGATGGACTGGGCGGCGATGATGCCGACCGCCTCACCGATGTCGACCAGCTTGCCGGTGGCCAGCGAACGGCCGTAACAGAAGGCACAGGTACCGACGGCGGACTCACAGGTCAGGACCGAGCGGGTCTTGACCTCCTCCACGCCGGCGCCCACGAGGGCGTCGATGAGCACGTCACCCAGGTCGACGTTGGCCGGCGCGATGACCTTGCCGTCCACGACGACGTCCTCGGCGAGCATCCGCGCGTACACGGAGGTCTCGACGTCGTCCGTCTTCCGCAGGATGCCGTCGGCACCCTTCTCGGCGATCCGCAGCTTCAGACCGCGCTCGGTGCCGCAGTCCTCCTCGCGGATGATCACGTCCTGCGAGACGTCCACCAGACGACGGGTCAGGTAACCCGAGTCGGCGGTACGCAGGGCGGTGTCGGCCAGACCCTTACGGGCACCGTGCGTCGAGATGAAGTACTCGAGGACGGAGAGACCCTCACGGAAGGACGCCTTGATGGGACGCGGAATCGTCTCGTTCTTGGCGTTCGACACCAGACCACGCATACCGGCGATCTGCCGCATCTGCATCATGTTTCCTCGGGCACCCGAGTCAACCATCATGAAGATGGGGTTCGTCTTGGGGAAGTTCGCATTCATCGCCTCGGCAACCTCGTTGGTCGCCTTGGTCCAGATGTTGATGAGCTCCTGAGTGCGCTCTTCCTTGGTGATGAGACCGCGCTCGTACTGCTTCTGGACCTTCTCGTCCTGCTCTTCCCAGCCCTTGACGATCGCCTTCTTGGCCTCGGGGACGACAACGTCCGAGATGGCCACGGTGACGCCGGAACGGGTCGCCCAGTAGAAGCCCGCCGCCTTCAGGTTGTCGAGCGTCGCCGCCACGATGACCTTGGGGTAGCGCTCGGCGAGGTCGTTGACGATCTCGGAGAGCTGCTTCTTGCCGACCGAGTAGTCGACGAACGGGTAGTCCTCGGGCAGCAGCTCGTTGAAGAGCGCGCGGCCCAGCGACGTACGCAGACGGAACGAGTCACCCTGCTGCCACTCCGGCTCGCCCTCCTCGGCGACCGGGGGAACCCAGCCGCGCGGCGGAACGGTGCCGATCGGGAAGCGGATGTCGATCTGCGACTGCAGCGCGAGCTCGCCGGCGTCGAACGCCATGATCGCCTCGGCCGTGGAGCCGAACGCGCGGCCCTCGCCCTTGGTGTCACGGAGCTCACCGTCGGTGGTCAGGAAGAACAGACCGAGGACCATGTCCTGGGTCGGCATCGTGACCGGACGGCCGTCGGCCGGCTTGAGGATGTTGTTCGAGGACAGCATCAGGATGCGGGCCTCGGCCTGCGCCTCCGCGGAGAGCGGCAGGTGGACGGCCATCTGGTCACCGTCGAAGTCCGCGTTGAACGCGGTGCAGACGAGCGGGTGGATCTGGATGGCCTTGCCCTCGACCAGCTGGGGCTCGAAGGCCTGGATGCCGAGGCGGTGCAGCGTGGGCGCACGGTTCAGCAGAACCGGGTGCTCGGCGATGACCTCTTCGAGGACGTCGTACACGACCGTGCGGCCGCGCTCGACCATCCGCTTGGCGCTCTTGATGTTCTGCGCGTGGTTCAGGTCGACCAGGCGCTTCATCACGAACGGCTTGAAGAGCTCCAGCGCCATGGCCTTGGGCAGACCACACTGGTGCAGCTTCAGCTGCGGACCGACGACGATGACGGAACGCGCGGAGTAGTCCACACGCTTACCGAGCAGGTTCTGACGGAATCGACCCTGCTTGCCCTTCAGCATGTCGCTGAGGGACTTCAGCGGACGGTTGCCGGGGCCCGTGACCGGGCGACCACGACGGCCGTTGTCGAAGAGGGCGTCGACCGCCTCCTGGAGCATCCGCTTCTCGTTGTTCACGATGATCTCGGGGGCACCGAGGTCGAGCAGACGCTTCAGACGGTTGTTGCGGTTGATCACGCGGCGGTACAGGTCGTTCAGGTCGGAGGTCGCGAAGCGGCCACCGTCCAGCTGCACCATCGGACGCAGGTCCGGCGGGATCACCGGCACGCAGTCGAGAACCATGCCCTTGGGGCTGTTCGCGGTCTGCAGGAACGCGGAGACGACCTTGAGGCGCTTGAGCGCACGGGTCTTCTTCTGGCCCTTGCCGGTACGGATGATCTCGCGGAGGCGCTCGGCCTCCTCGTCCAGGTCGAAGGACTCCAGGCGCTTCTGCAGCGCCGCGGCACCCATCGAACCGTCGAAGTACGTGCCGAAGCGGTCACGCAGCTCGCGGTAGAGGAGCTCGTCGCCCTCCAGGTCCTGGACCTTGAGGTTCTTGAAGCGGTTCCAGACCTCGTCGAGACGGTCGATCTCGCGCTGCGCACGGTCGCGCAGCTGCTTCATCTCACGCTCGGCACCCTCGCGCACCTTGCGGCGCACGTCGGCCTTGGCACCCTCGGCCTCGAGCTCGGCCAGGTCGGTCTCGAGCTTCTTGGCGCGGGCCTCCAGGTCGGAGTCGCGACGGTTCTCGATCTGCTGACGCTCGACGGAGACGTGCGCCTCCAGCGAGGGCAGGTCACGCGTACGACGCTCGTCGTCCACGAACGTGATCATGTACGCGGCGAAGTAGATGACCTTCTCGAGGTCCTTCGGCGCGAGGTCCAGCAGGTATCCCAGACGCGACGGGACGCCCTTGAAGTACCAGATGTGGGTGACGGGGGCGGCGAGCTCGATGTGGCCCATCCGCTCACGGCGCACCTTGGCGCGGGTGACCTCGACGCCACACCGCTCACAGATGATGCCCTTGAAGCGGACACGCTTGTACTTGCCGCAGTAGCACTCCCAGTCCCGGGTCGGACCGAAGATCTTCTCGCAGAAGAGTCCGTCCTTCTCGGGCTTGAGCGTGCGGTAGTTGATGGTCTCGGGCTTCTTGACCTCGCCGTGGCTCCACTGACGGATGTCGTCAGCGGTGGCCAGACCGATCCGGAGCTCATCGAAGAAGTTGACGTCGAGCACTATGCGTCAATCCCTCTCAGGGTTGTAAGTCTTGGGGTCTGAAACGGGGGTCCTGGGGCCGGCCGGGGGCTCATTGCTGAGCCCCCGTACCGGACTCCCGTCAGACCTCTTCGACGCTGCTCGGCTCGCGCCGGGACAGGTCGATACCGAGCTCCTCCGCTGCGCGGAAGACGTCCTCGTCGGTGTCGCGCATCTCGATGGACATGCCGTCCGAGGACAGCACCTCCACGTTGAGGCACAGGGACTGCATCTCCTTGATGAGCACCTTGAAGGACTCGGGGATGCCGGGCTCAGGGATGTTCTCGCCCTTGACGATGGCCTCGTAGACCTTCACGCGGCCGGTCACGTCGTCGGACTTGATCGTCAGCAGCTCCTGGAGGGCGTAAGCGGCGCCGTATGCCTCCAGCGCCCACACCTCCATCTCACCGAAGCGCTGGCCACCGAACTGGGCCTTACCACCCAGCGGCTGCTGGGTGATCATCGAGTAGGGACCGGTCGACCGGGCGTGCAGCTTGTCGTCGACCAGGTGGTGGAGCTTGAGGATGTACATGTACCCGACCGAGATCGGGTCCGGGAACGGCTCGCCGGAGCGGCCGTCGAACAGACGCGCCTTGCCGGAGGGGAGCACCATGCGCTCGCCGTCGCGGTTCGGGATCGTGTGCTGCAGCAGACCCGCGAGCTCGTCCTCACGCGCACCGTCGAAGACGGGGGTGGCGACGTTGGTGCCCGGGGCGACCTGGTCGGCACCGATGGCCTGCAGGCGCTGCGCCCAGTCGCCCGCGAGACCGGAGACGTCCCAGCCGCGGCTGGCGAGCCAGCCGAGGTGGATCTCCAGGACCTGTCCCGGGTTCATTCGGGACGGGACACCCAGCGGGTTGAGGATGATGTCGACCGGAGTTCCGTCCTCGAGGAACGGCATGTCCTCGATCGGAAGGATCTTCGAGATGACACCCTTGTTGCCGTGACGGCCGGCGAGCTTGTCACCATCGGTGATCTTGCGCTTCTGGGCGACGTAGACGCGGACCAGCTGGTTCACGCCCGGGGGAAGCTCGTCGCCCTCCTCGCGGTCGAAGACGCGGACGCCGATGACCTTGCCGGTCTCGCCGTGCGGCACCTTCAGCGAGGTGTCACGGACCTCACGCGCCTTCTCACCGAAGATCGCGCGGAGCAGACGCTCCTCCGGGGTCAGCTCGGTCTCACCCTTGGGCGTGACCTTGCCGACGAGGATGTCGCCGGCGACGACCTCGGCACCGATACGGATGATGCCGCGCTCGTCGAGGTCGGCGAGGACCTCCTCGGAGACGTTCGGGATGTCCCGGGTGATCTCCTCCGGACCGAGCTTGGTGTCACGGGCGTCGACCTCGTGCTCCTCGATGTGGATCGAGGAGAGGACGTCGTCCTGCACGAGGCGCTGCGACAGGATGATCGCGTCCTCGTAGTTGTGACCCTCCCACGGCATGAACGCCACGAGCAGGTTCTTGCCGAGCGCCATCTCACCGTTCTCGGTGGCCGGACCGTCGGCGAGGACCTGGCCCTCGATGACCCGGTCGCCCTCGGAGACGACGACCTTCTGGTTGACCGAGGTGCCCTGGTTCGAGCGGGAGAACTTGGCCATCCGGTACGTGGTGTACGTGCCGTCGTCGTTGGCGACGGTGATGTAGTCGGCCGAGACCTCCTGGACGACACCGTCCTTGTCGGCCTTCGGCACGTCACCGGCGTCGGTGGCGCAGCGGTACTCCATGCCGGTACCGACGAGCGGGGCCTCGGACTTAATCAGCGGCACCGCCTGACGCATCATGTTCGCGCCCATGAGGGCACGGTTGGCGTCGTCGTGCTCGAGGAAGGGGATCATGGCCGTCGCGACCGACACCATCTGGCGCGGCGAGACGTCCATGTAGTCGACCTCGGTCGGCGGGACGTAGTCGACCTCGCCACCACGGCGGCGGACCAGAACGCGCGGCTCGGTGAAGCGGAGCTCGTCGTTCAGGGTCGCGTTCGCCTGGGCGATGACGTAGCGGTCCTCTTCGTCGGCCGTGATGTAGTCGACCTCGTCGGTGACCTGACCGTCGACGACCTTGCGGTACGGCGTCTCGATGAAGCCGAACGCGTTGACGCGGCCGTACGAGGCGAGCGAACCGATCAGACCGATGTTCGGGCCTTCGGGGGTCTCGATCGGGCACATGCGTCCGTAGTGGGACGGGTGCACGTCTCGGACCTCGAAGCCGGCCCGCTCACGGGACAGACCACCGGGACCCAGCGCCGAGAGACGACGCTTGTGCGTCAGACCCGACAGCGGGTTGTTCTGGTCCATGAACTGCGACAGCTGGCTGGTGCCGAAGAACTCCTTGATGGAGGCGACGACCGGCCGGATGTTGATCAGGGTCTGCGGCGTGATCGCCTCGACGTCCTGCGTGGTCATGCGCTCACGCACGACGCGCTCCATACGAGCCAGACCCGTACGGACCTGGTTCTGGATGAGCTCGCCGACGTTACGCAGACGACGGTTGCCGAAGTGGTCGATGTCGTCGGTCTCGACGACGATGTCCCGGCCCGACTCGCCGATCGTCTCGGTCTCGCCCGCGTGGAGCTTCACGAGGTACTTGATCGTGGCGATGATGTCGTCGGTGGTCAGGACACCGGCGTCCAGCGGCTCATCCGCGCCGAGCTTCTTGTTCACCTTGTAGCGGCCGACCTTCGCGAGGTCGTAGCGCTTCGGGTTGAAGTAGAGGTTCTCGAGCAGCGTCTGAGCGGCCTCACGGGTCGGCGGCTCGCCCGGACGGAGCTTGCGGTAGATGTCGAGCAGCGCGTCGTCCTGGCCCTGGGTGTGGTCCTTCTCCAGGGTGGCGCGCATGGACTCGTACTCGCCGAACTCCTGCAGGATCTGCTCGGTGGTCCAGCCGAGCGCCTTCAGGAGGACGGTGACGGACTGCTTGCGCTTGCGGTCGATGCGGACACCGACCATGTCGCGCTTGTCGATCTCCATCTCCAGCCAGGCACCCCGGGACGGGATGATCTTGGCCGAGAAGATGTCCTTGTCGGACGTCTTGTCGATCGAGGAGTCGAAGTAGACGCCCGGCGAACGGACGAGCTGCGAGACGACGACACGCTCGGTGCCGTTGATGACGAAGGTGCCCTTGTTCGTCATGAGCGGGAAGTCGCCCATGAAGACCGTCTGGGACTTGATCTCGCCGGTCTCGTTGTTCGTGAACTCGGCGGTGACGAAGAGCGGGGCGCCGTACGTGAAGTCACGGTCCTTGCACTCGTCGATCGAGTTCTTCGGGGGCTCGAAGCGGTGGTCGCGGAAGGTCAGCGACATCGACCCGGAGAAGTCCTCGATCGGAGAGATCTCCTCGAAGATCTCTTCCAGACCCGACTTCCTGGGGACGTCCTGTCCCGACTCGAGAGCTGCCTCGACGCGAGCCTTCCAGGCGGCATTGCCGAGCAGCCAGTCAAAGCTCTCGGTCTGCAGCGCGAGGAGGTTCGGAACCTCGAGGGGCTCCTTGATCTTTGCAAAGGAGATGCGCAGCGGGGCGGTGCTGGCGCCGTTGTTCGTATTGGTCGAGGCGTTGCGCGAGGCGGCCAAGAGGGGGTCCTTCCGAGGGCTCGGACTCACTACGCGCGTACCGGTCCCCAGCGACGCAGAGGGACAGACGATTCCTGATGGGGCCAAAGGCCCAGGTCAGGTCAGGTCTGCCGACAATGCTGTGCGAGGGTATGCCCCTGGTGACGGGCAGGGGGCAGCTAACAGGCAGCGCAAAGGGTCAGTGTAGCCACTTGGCCCACTGATGTCCAGGGCGAGTTTTTCGCGACCCTCGTTGTTCTCAACTCCGCGGTACCTCGCGCCGTGCGGCGCACCTCGATACTGCCCGTTCCGCCGTCGATCCATGCCTCGGATACGGATCGTTGTGACGACGCGTCCTGAGAATTGCGCGCTGCGTGCGGTTCGTCAAGGCCCCCCGGTCAGCGGGGGCGCACGGCGAAGATCACCATACTCCGCTCCCCAGGGCTCGCACGACCCCCGCCACGCCCTTCCCGGGTACGCCGAAGGGCGACCACCCGGATGGGTGATCGCCCTTCGAAGGCGCCTGAGAGGCGCCTGAGCGAGTCAGGAGACTCGCAGGGTCTTACTTGACCGTGACGGAGGCGCCGGCAGCCTTGAGGGACTCGGCAGCCTTCTCCGCGGCCTCCTTGGCGACCTTCTCGAGGACCGGCTTCGGGGTGCCGTCGACGAGGTCCTTGGCCTCCTTCAGGCCCAGGGAGGTGAGCTCACGCACGACCTTGATGACCTGGATCTTCTTGTCGCCCGCACCCTCGAGGATGACGTCGAACTCGTCCTGCTCCTCGACAGCCTCGGCACCGGCGACCGGGGCGCCCGGGCCGGCAACGGCGACGGCCGCGGCGGCGGTGACGTCGAACTTCTCCTCGAAGGCCTTCACGAACTCGGAGAGCTCGATGAGGGTCATCTCCTCGAACTGCGCGAGCAGGTCGTCCTGGGACAGCTTCGCCATGATGGCGTCCTTCCACTAATTCGGCAGGTGCCGGATGTACATGTAGGCGGGCGTACGTTCGGCCCGCTGCGACCGTCGCCCTAGCGGGCGGCGATCATTGCGCGAGCCGAATTACTCGGCACCGCCCTGCTCGGCGAGCTTGACGCGAAGCGCCTCCGCGGTGCGGACGAACTTCGACGGCAGCGCCTGCAGGAGCGAGGCAGTCTGGGACTGCTTGCCCTTGAACGCGCCGGCCAGCTTGCTGAGCAGAACCTCGCGGGACTCGAGGTCCGCAAGCTTCTTGAACTCGTCGGCGGTCAGCGCCTTGCCATCAAGGACACCGCCCTTGATGACGAGGTTCGGGTTCTCCTTGGCGAAGTCACGCAGAGCCTTCGCCGACTCCACCGGGTCACCGGTGACGAAGGCGACCGCGGTCGAACCAGCAAGCTGGTCGTCCAGCGCGGCGATCCCGGCCTGGTTGGCCGCAATCTTGGTCAGCGTGTTCTTCACCACGGCGTACTGGGCGTTCTCACCGAGCGAACGACGCAGCGTCTTGAGCTGCGCCACGGTGAGCCCCGTGTACGAGGTCAGCACGACGGCGTTCGAGCTGCGGAACTTGTCCTCCAGCTCGGCTACCGCGGCAGCCTTGTCGGGCCTTGCCATAGAGCGTCGGCCTCCTTCCGGGTGATGAGGACCGCTCAGAAGGGGCTGAACAAAGAGAAACGCCCCGGCGCAGGCGCACGGGGCTCAGCTCGACCGAATCGAACGATCCGGGAACTCTTCCACGATTACCTGCGCGGGTCGTTCGCGTCTCAGCGAATCCTTCGGCCACCGGACCCTCTTGCGAGAGCACGGCAACGACCAGCGGTCTTTGGCTTCTGTGGAAGAGTACGCGACGGTCGCGGCGGGGAGCAAATCCGCCCCTACGGCTCAGCTCTCGCCGAGGCCCTTCAGCATCTGCGACAGGTCGTACGTGTCCTTGGCCGGCGGGGCCTTGACGGTGGCCTTGGGGCCGTAGTCGGTGTAGTCGGCCTTCATGTGCACCGTCCCCACGACCGTGGTCATGCCGACGACCATGCGGACCGGGTAGCCGGCCGCGTCGACCCAGACGTCGGTGTCGTAGCCCTTCAGGCCGATCTTCTCGACGTTGGCGATGAGCTTCTCGCGCTCCGCCTTCGAGAGCGTCGCGGACTTCGCCTTGTTGGCGTCCAACATCTGCTGGAAGCTGAGCGTGCCCTTGTAGTGCTGGGCCTGGACACCGTTGATCTTCTCGGCGCCGATGTGCTCGAGGTTCGGGGAGTCGAGCATCAGGGCGAGCTGCTGGGCCGGGTCCTGGTTCACGCTGCTCTGCAGGCCCCCGGTGAGATCCTCCTGGCCCTTCTCGCCCTTGAGGTCCACCTTCATCCAGCGCTTGCCGTTCATCTCGGCGGCCCGTGCGGCACCCATGTCCATGTACATGGCGTCGCCGAGCATGATCATGCGCGTCTGCTCGGGGGCGTCCGGGTCGCCGGCCGTCATCAGCGAGCCCTTCATGCTGATGTCCAGGGCCGCCGGGTCCCATCCCTGGACGCCGGTCATCTCCATCGTGCCGCCGCCGTCCATGGCGGCCGGCATCGTGATGGTCATCCGGATCCTCGCGGACTTGGCCTCCGAGGTCTTCTCGTAGGCGGCCTGGATGACCTTCGTGACGGCCTCGTGGGTCTGGAGCTGCGGCTCCGCCTCGACCGGGGCCTGCGCGGCCTTCTTGGCCCCCTCACCGTCCTGACAGCCCGCGACACCGGCGATGACGGCCACCGCCGTCAGCGAGACGCCCACGCGCTTCCACGCGGTCATTCCCATCGAGTCCCCACCCCTTGATCTGCTGTTCGTCGTTCGACTGAACGGTAACCCAGGGCTCTGACGGGGTCGTACGAGAAAAGGACCGGCCCCCTGCCCCTCCGAGGAGGGGCAGGGGGCCGGTCGACCACTTCAGCGAGCCGGATGGGCTCAGACCGCGGCCGGGTCCTCCTCGACGAGGAGGTTGCGGGTGCGGTTGGAGTCCAGCGGGATGCCGGGGCCCATCGTCGTCGTCAGGGTCGCCTTCTTGATGTAGCGGCCCTTGGCGGCGGACGGCTTCAGACGGAGGATCTCCTCCAGAGCCGCGGCGTAGTTCTCGACCAGCTTCGTCTCGTCGAAGGAGACCTTGCCGATGATGAAGTGCAGGTTCGAGTGCTTGTCGACGCGGAACTCGATCTTGCCGCCCTTGATGTCGTTGACAGCCTTCGCGACATCGGGGGTGACGGTGCCGGTCTTCGGGTTCGGCATGAGACCACGCGGGCCGAGGACGCGGCCGAGGCGGCCGACCTTGCCCATGAGGTCCGGGGTGGCCACAACGGCGTCGAACTCGTTCAGGCGCTGGCCCTTGGAGATCTCGTCGATGAGCTCGTCGGAGCCGACGATGTCGGCGCCCGCGGCGATCGCGGCCTCGGCACGGTCACCGGTCGCGAAGACCAGGACCCGGGCGGTCTTACCGGTGCCGTGCGGGAGGTTCACGGTGCCACGGACCATCTGGTCGGCCTTGCGCGGGTCGACGCCCAGGCGGAAGGCGACCTCGACGGTGCCGTCGAACTTGGTGGCGGCGGTGTCCTTGGCCAGACGGACGGCCTCGAGGGGGGCGTAGTTGCGCTCCCGGTCGATCTTGGCGTCCGCGGCGCGGAGTGCCTTGCTGCGCTTCACTGCTTCTCCTGTTGGTTCAGGTGTGTGGAGTCGTGGTGCGGGCCGGCGCTGGCCCTACCACTGAGGTCACAAGGGGGCTGATCAGCCCTCGACCGTGATGCCCATGGAACGGGCGGTGCCGGCGATGATCTTCGACGCGGCGTCGAGGTCGTTGGCGTTCAGGTCGGGGAGCTTGACCGTGGCGATCTCGCGGACCTGGGCGGCCGTGAGCTTGGCAACCTTGGTCTTGTGCGGCTCGCCGGAGCCCTTGTCCACACCCGCGGCCTTGAGGATCAGCTTGGCGGCCGGCGGAGTCTTGGTGATGAAGGTGAAGGAACGGTCCTCGTAGACCGTGATCTCCACCGGCACGACCATGCCACGCTGCGACTCGGTCGCGGCGTTGTAGGCCTTGCAGAACTCCATGATGTTGACGCCGTGCTGGCCCAGCGCGGGACCGACCGGCGGGGCCGGGTTGGCCGCACCAGCGTTGATCTGGAGCTTGATAAGCCCCGTGACCTTCTTCTTCTTGGGAGGCATTGCTCTCTCCGGGTCCTAGTGAGAGTGTTCAGCCCGCCATCCGGTCATCCGGATGGAGGCATACCGCACCACGATAACGGGTATAGACGTGCGGCTAAAAACCGAGCAGGTCAGAGCGGCTACGAGAGCCACTCTGACCTGGTCGGAAACCTGTGAGGGTCAGTTCTTCTGGATCTGGTCGAAGCTGAGCTCGACCGGGGTCTCGCGACCGAAGATCTCGACGAGGCCCTTGACCTTCTTGGAGTCGGCGTTGATCTCGTTGATCGTCGCCTGGAGGGTGGCGAAGGGGCCGTCGGTGACGGTGACCGAGTCGCCGACCTCGAAGTCCAGGACCTCGATCGTGACCTTGCGGGCCGGAGCCGGCTTGCCCTCGGCCTCGGCGGCCTCGCGGGCGGCCTTCTCCTCGGCCTCCGGGGCGAGCATCTTGACGATCTCGTCCAGGGTCAGCGGGTACGGGTCGTAGGCGTTGCCCACGAAGCCGGTGACGCCGGGGGTGTTGCGGACGACGCCCCAGGACTCGTTCGTCAGATCCATGCGGACGAGAACGTAACCGGGCAGCTTGTTCTGCCGGACGTTCTTGCGCTCGCCGTTCTTGATCTGGACGATCTCTTCCTCGGGGACCTCGGCCTGGTAGATGAACTCCTCGACGTTCAGCGAGACGGCACGCTGTTCGAGGTTGGCCTTCACGCGCTTCTCGTAGCCCGCGTAGGTGTGGATCACGTACCACTCGCCGGGCAGACCGCGAAGCTCGTCACGGAGGGCCTGGATCGGGTCGACCGGAGCGGCGGGCTCCTCGTCGGCCTCTTCGAGCTCGGCCTCGACGTCGGCGTCCTCGACGGACTCGTCATCGTCTTCGTCGGACTCGACGTCGGTGTCGTCCTCGACGTCGGTGTCGTCCTCGACGTCCTCGTCGGACTCCTCGGAGTCGTCCACGATGGTCAGGGCGGCCTCTTCGGCAGCCTCGCCCGCAGCGGCGTCAGCAGCCTCAGCCTGGTCCTCGTCGGCCGCCTCGAGGATGTCGAGCTCGTCCTCGGAAACGGACTCGTTCAGGTTCGGGTCAGACACGGTGGCTGCTTCTTCCTGGATACAGATGGGGTGGAACAAGAAGTCAGCCGAAGACGTACTTGACTGCTTCCTGGAAGCCATAGTCAATCACGGTCACAAGGCCGATCATGATGACAACGAAGACAATCACTACCGTGGTGTACGTCGTCAGCTGGCTGCGAGTGGGCCAGACGACCTTGCGAAGCTCCGCGACGATCTGGCGGTAGAAGAGCGCGAGACGGCCCAGAGGGCCCTTCTTTCCGCGCTTGCCGCCCTTGCGGGCCTTCTTCTTCGAGTCCGGCGCCTCGTCCTCGGCATCAGGCATGTCGATGGAGCCCACGGCGTCCGTCACGCTTCTCACCTGATCCCGGGTCATGGCAGTGCCGTGCCGGGTGGATCCGCACGGCGGTGCATCGAAGTACGTACATGCGCACACATCCTGGCGGTGTGTGTAGCAGGGCCGGAGGGACTTGAACCCCCAACCGCCGGTTTTGGAGACCGGTGCTCTACCAATTGAGCTACGACCCTTTGTGGCTTCCCCAACCTACCGCATCGTGAGATGTGGTCGGTGAGGGCCAACGAGCAGTGAGTGTACGTGTTCATGGGCGCCGCGTCGAACAGAAAGCACGTGGGAGCCCTCGTGGACGCTCGTACGACCAGGAATGACCGTTCCTGTCCGCTCCCTGAAACCTGTGTGCCGGGCGGGAAGGCGGTCTGGGAGCATGGGCCGCATGAGCGCTGCTACCCCTCCGACCGAGCGCCGGGTCTCCGCCCGCATCGGTGCGATCTCCGAGTCCGCGACCCTCGCCGTCGACGCCAAGGCCAAGGCCCTCAAGGCCGCCGGGCGCCCGGTGATCGGTTTCGGCGCGGGTGAGCCCGACTTCCCGACCCCGGACTACATCGTCGACGCCGCCGTCGAGGCGTGCAAGAACCCGAAGTACCACCGCTACACGCCGGCCGGTGGTCTGCCCGAGCTGAAGGCCGCGATCGCCGCCAAGACGCTGCGCGACTCCGGCTACGAGGTCGACGCCTCCCAGGTCCTGGTGACCAACGGCGGCAAGCAGGCCATCTACGAGGCGTTCGCCGCGATCCTCGACCCGGGCGACGAGGTCATCGTCCCGGCCCCGTACTGGACGACGTACCCCGAGTCGATCCGGCTCGCGGGCGGTGTCCCGGTCGACGTCGTCGCCGACGAGACCACCGGCTACCGCGTCTCGGTGGAGCAGCTGGAGGCCGCGCGCACGGAGAAGACCAAGGTCGTCCTCTTCGTCTCCCCGTCGAACCCGACCGGCGCCGTCTACAGCGAGGCCGAGACCGAGGCCATCGGCCGCTGGGCCGTCGAGCACGGTCTGTGGGTCCTCACGGACGAGATCTACGAGCACCTGGTCTACGGCAGCGCCTCCGCCGTCTCCCTGCCGTCGGTCATGCCGGAGCTGCGCGACAAGTGCATCGTCGTCAACGGTGTCGCGAAGACGTACGCGATGACCGGCTGGCGCGTGGGGTGGATCATCGGCCCGAAGGACGTGGTGAAGGCCGCGACCAACCTGCAGTCGCACGCCACGTCCAACGTGAGCAACGTGGCGCAGGTGGCCGCTCTCGCCGCCGTCTCGGGCAACCTGGACGCCGTCGCGGAGATGGGCCGGGCCTTCGACCGCCGCCGCCAGACGATCGTGCGGATGCTCAACGAGATCGAGGGCGTGCTGTGCCCGACCCCGGAGGGCGCGTTCTACGTGTACCCGTCGGTGAAGGCGCTGCTCGGCAAGGAGATCCGCGGCAAGCGCCCGCAGAACTCGGTCGAGCTGGCGGCCCTGATCCTGGACGAGGCCGAGGTCGCGGTCGTTCCGGGCGAGGCCTTCGGCACCCCGGGCTACCTGCGGCTCTCGTACGCGCTGGGTGACGAGGACCTGGTGGAGGGCGTCTCCCGCATCCAGAAGCTGCTTGCGGAGGCCCGCGACTGAGCACCTCCCGCGGAAGTGGACGGGCCCCTGGTTCCCCGGAACCGGGGGCCCGTTTTTACGTTCTAGCAAGGTCCCGATCGAGGAAAGGGGCTGTATTCGTCCATTCGGGTGCGGCAAGATCAGTCGATGGAGCACGTTTCCGAGAACGCTTTCCGCGACATCAACCTGCTGCCCAAGGCGCATCTGCACCTGCACTTCACCGGTTCGATGCGGCCCACGACCCTCCTGGAACTCGCCGACAAGTACGGCGTCCATCTCCCGGATGCGCTGAGCAGCGGCACACCGCCCAAGCTGCGGGCGACCGACGAACGCGGCTGGTTCCGGTTCCAGCGCCTGTACGACATCGCGCGGTCCTGCCTCCGAGAGCCCGAGGACATCCAGCGACTGGTCCGCGAGGCGGCCCAGGAGGACGTGCGGGACGGCTCGGGGTGGCTGGAGATCCAGGTCGACCCGACCTCGTACGCCCCGCTGCTCGGCGGTCTGATCCCGGCCATGGAGGTCATCCTGGACGCGGTGGACGCGGCCGCGCGCGACACCGGGCTCGGGATGCGGGTCCTGGTGGCCGCGAACCGGATGAAGCACCCCCTGGAGGCCCGCACGCTGGCGCGGCTCGCCGTGAGGTACGCGGATCGGGGCGTGGTCGGGTTCGGGCTCTCCAACGACGAGCGCCGGGGCATGGCCCGGGACTTCGACCGCGCCTTCGCGATCGCCCGTGAGGGCGGTCTGCTGGCGGCCCCGCACGGCGGGGAGTTGACGGGTCCGTCGTCCGTACGGGACTGCCTGGACGATCTCCGGGCGGCGCGGGTGGGCCACGGGGTGCGGGCGGCGGAGGACCCGCGGGTGCTGCGCAAGCTCGCCGAGAGGGGCGTGACCTGCGAGGTCTGCCCGGCGTCCAATGTGGCTCTCGGGGTCTACGAGAAGCACGAGGACGTGCCGCTGCGCACGCTCTTCGAGGCGGGGGTCCCGATGGCGCTGGGGGCGGACGACCCGCTGCTCTTCGGGTCGCGCCTCGCCGCGCAGTACGAGATCGCCCGCCGCCACCACGGCTTCACGGACGCGGAGCTGGCCGAACTGGCCCGCCAGTCGATCCGCGGCTCGGCGGCCCCGGACGACGTCAGCCGGAAGCTCCTGTCGGGCATCGACGCCTGGCTGGCCGCCCCGGCGGCGTGAAGCGGTGCAGGGGCGGCCGGGCCTGGAAGCCGATGTCGATCTCGGCGCGGTCCCACCGGCCGTCGGAGCTCGGTTCCAGGAGCGGGGTGAGCGAGCCGGTCAGGGCGTCGTGGCCCTGGCGGGCGCGCTTGTGCAGCGGGCCGAAACCGGCCGCGACCTCGAAGGTGGTGGCTGCGGCGGAGAAGACGTCGCGACCGCCGAAGAGGAAGAGCGTGCGGGCGTGGACCGCGGGGCGCAGCCATTCGCTCGCCCGCCAGTGACGCCGTTCCCATTCCGTCTGCCAGGCGGCCGCGTGCGCGGCGGTGCGGGCCTCGTCCGTACGGATGGTCAGTGGGGTGCCGCCCGTGCGGAGCCGGGCGCGCAGGTCCGGCCACGCGGAGGGGCGCAGGCCGGGTGTGCCGCCGTGGGCGAGGACGAGATCGACGGGCGTTCCCGGGGCGAAGGTCCTGGGGAGGCTCTCGCGCAGGGGCACGTGGACGATCGTGTGCCGGGAGAAGGCGGCGAAGGAGAAGAGCGCGGCGAGCCGGGAGAGCCCGTCGTGGTCGCCGAGGAGATAGCCCCAGCGTTCGCCGAGCGGATCGTTGAGCGTGGTGTGCCGGAGCGGGTGCCAGGGCTGGACGATCCGGTACGCGTGCGGCCCCGTGCGGGGCCTGAATTCACGGCACTTGAGACGCATGCGGACAGCGTGTCCGGGGCTCGGGTACGGCCGCAACGTCATTTCCGTACGGCGATCCCGGCCACCAGGGTGCGGGCGATCGACGTCGCGAAGGTGTCGAGGTCCTGCGGCGGCTCCTTGCCGACCTTCGCGTCGTAGGCGAAGGCCCGCTGGGAGCACGCGCCGAGCAGCAGGGACGCCGCCGCGAACGTGTCGGCGCCGGCGTCGACGCGGCCCGCCGCCTGTTCGGCGCGGAGATAGGCGTCGAGGCTCTCCAACGGGCGGTGCGGACCGGCGTCGAGCCGCCGCATCGACGCGTCGTGGCGGGCCTTGAGCCGGGTCTCGGCGTAGAGGGAGGCGGCGATCGGGAAGCTCTCGGCGTAGAAGAGCGCGGCCCGGCGGGCGATCTCGGTGAGGTTCTCCTCCACGGTGCGCAGCCCCGGCTCGGCGGCCAGCGATTCGAGCAGCGGTGCCAGCTTGGGGAGGCGCTCGGTCAGGACCGCGACGAACAGTTCCTCCTTGCCCTCGAAGTACTTGTAGAGCGCCGCCTCCGAGCAGCCGGCGCCCCGGGCGATCTCCTTGGTGGTCGTACGGGCGAGGCCCACGGTGGTCCACAGCTCGTGCGCCGCGTCGAGGATCCGTTCCCGTGTGGGCTTCTTCTCCATGGCTGCTCCAACTGGCTTGACGCAAGGGTGAGTACACACTCACTCTAGGGGTGAGTGAACACTTACCCACCCCAAGGAGGGTGCGCCATGAAGCTCACTGTCTTCGGTGCGACCGGTGGCATAGGCCAGGAGATCGTCCGCCAGGGACTGGCCACGGGCCATGAGGTCACGGCGGTGGTACGGGACCCGGCACGGTTCACGGTCACCGGCGAACGCCTGACGGTCCACCGGGCGGACCTCACCGACCCCGGCACCCTGCGCGCGGCCGTCGCGGGCAAGGACGCGGTGCTGTCCGGGCTCGGCGCACGCAGCCGCGCCGACGCCGGCATCGCCGCGAAGCTGACCCGCTCCGTCCTCGCCGCCATGGACACGGAGGGCGTCCGGCGCCTGCTGGTGGTCAGCGCCGCCCCGCTCGGCCCCACCCCGGACGGGCAGACCGTCCTCGACAAGACGGTGCTCGCGATCGTCAACTCCGTCCTGAAGGACGTCTACGACGACCTGCGCGCGATGGAGCGCGACCTGGCGGCGAGCGCCACGGACTGGACGTCCGTACGCCCGCCCAAGCTGACGGACAAGCCCCTCACCGGCCACTACCGCTCGGTCGTCGGCGGCAACCCGCCCCGGGGCCGCTCCCTCGCCCGCGCCGACGTCGCCCACGCCATGCTGGCGATGATCGACGACCCGGCGACGGTGAAGCAGGGCGTGGGGGTCGCCTACTGACCGGCGCCCGGGCAGTCGTCGTCCCGCGCCTCCACCGGCCGGTACGTGGTCGTCCGCGCGCCGTCGTCCGGCCGGCCCGGCCACGGGCCCGGCAACTCGAGGACGGCGGTCCGCTCCGAGGTCAGGGTCATGAAGGTCGCCAGGGGAAGGTCGTTCACCCAGTCGACGATCGTCTCCGTCCGCCCCTGGCCCTCGGCCCGCCACAGCCGCCCCCCGAAGACCGCGTAGCGCATCCCGCACTCCTTGCGCATGTCGTACGGGTAGCGGACGCCCCGGACCGGCCGGTCCGGGCCGAGCGTGGCGGCCGGAGCGTCCCGGTACCGCCGCTCGGGCTCCTGCCCGAGGCACTCCGGCGCGGGCCCGGCCAGCAGGCGGAAGCGGAGCGTCGGCAGGGCGGTGGGCGTGTCCGTCTCGAAGACGGCCGTGTCCGGCTCGGAGCGGGAGTGGTAGCCGTCAGTCCAGCTCATGTAGCCGCGCATCCGGTCCGCCGCCCACCTCACCGTCACGGTCGATCCGCCGTCGGCCCGCTCCCAGACCCGTCCGCCGAAGACGGCGTACCGCAGGTCGCAGACGGCGGACAGGTCGTAGCGGTAGCGGACGTCCTCCACCGGCGTGCGTGGACCGGTGTCCAGCGGGTCGTCGGCTCCGGAGGGCGGCTGGGGCCGGTACTTCCCCTCGTACGGATACGAGGGGACGGCCGGCCCGGAGGTCGGGCCCGAGGGCAGGGCCGGCGGAGACGGCTCCGCCCAGCGCACGCCCAGGACCGAACCACAGGCGACCGCCACGGTGGCGGCGCCGGCCGCGAGCGAGCGACGTACCCGCCGGATGCTCCGCCCGCGCCCCACGACGGCGGCGACGGGTGCAGGTCCCGCGTCCCCGTCGGCGGCCAGGTCACGCAGCCCGCTCCTCAGGGAGTCCTCGGAGACGGAGTTCTCGGCGTCGTCCATCACGCGCCCCTTCCCGCGTATCCGGCGAGCGCGCCCCCGGCGCGCAGCCGTTCCAAGGCCCTGTTGGTCCGGCTCTTGACCGTCCCGGGCGAGCAGCCGAGCAGCTCGGCCGTCTGTTCCACGGACAGGTCCTCGTAGAAGCGGAGCACCACCACCGCGCGCTGCGCGCGGGGCAGGGCGGCCAGCGCGCGGGCCAGTTCGAGGCGCGCGTCGGCGCCGCCTGCCATGTCGTGGGTGTCGGGCGCGCTGTCGCCGCCGGGGCGCACGACCTCGGTGTGCCAGCGGCGGCGGCGCCAGGTCGCGTAGAGATTGACGACGACCTTGCGGGCGTACGCCTGGGGCGACTCCCAGCGGGCCGAGCCGCCCCAGCGCAGATAGACCCTGACCAGGGCGGCCTGGACGAGGTCCTCGGCCGCATGCGGGTCGCCGGTCAGCAGCCGGGCGGTGCGCAGCAGCGACGCGTACGCCGACTCCGCGAATTCGGCGAAATCCGGTGGGCCCGTCCCGTCCACCGTTCCCCCTCGACGAGCGTGCGGCCCCCGCTTCCCGGGAGCCTGTCACCCACTCGACAACCTGGGGAACCCGGAGGGTTCCACCGAATCCTCAGATGCTGACGCCGACCGTCACCGGCTCGTTGACGAGCGTGATCCCGAAGACGTCCCTGACCCCTGCGACGACCTCGCGGGCGAGCGCGAGGAGGTCCTCGGTGGTGGCCTCGCCGCGGTTGGTGAGGGCGAGGGTGTGCTTGGTGGAGATACGGGCGGGGCCGGAGCCGTAGCCCTTGGTGAAGCCGGCCTTGTCGATCAGCCAGGCGGCCGAGGTCTTGACCGCGCCGTCGTCCCCGGCGGGGAAGGCCGGCGGGGTCGCGTCGGCACCGAGCCGCACAATCACCCGGGCGAGGAAGGTCTCGTACTCCCCCGAGGTCAGGATCGGATTGGTGAAGAAGGAGCCGGCCGACCAGGTGTCGTGGTCGTCGGCGTCCAGGACCATGCCCTTCCCGGCCCGCAGGCTCAGTACGGTCTCCCGGGCCTGAGCGAGCGGGACGCGGTCACCGGCCTCCACGCCGAGGGCGCGGGCGGTCTCGGCGTACTTGATCGGCGCGGAGAGCCCCGCCGCGTCCTCCAGCTCGAAGCGGACGCGCAGCACGACGTAGCGGTCGGGGTCGCCCTTGAAGCGGCTGTGCCGGTACGAGAAGGCGCACTCGGCGTTGGTGAGGGTGACCGTCTCGTCGGCCCGGCGGTCGTAGGCGACGACCTCGGTGATGGTGGCGGAGACCTCCTGGCCGTACGCCCCGACGTTCTGGATCGGGGTCGCGCCCGCGGATCCGGGGATCCCGGCCAGGCACTCGATCCCGGCGAGCCCGGCCTCGACGGTGCGGGCCACGGCGTCCGTCCAGACCTCGCCCGCGGCGAGCTCCAGCTTCGACCCGTCGAGCGCGAAGCCCTTGGTCGCGATCCGCAGGGCGGTGCCGTCGAAGCCCTTGTCGCCGATGACCAGGTTGGATCCGCCGCCGATGACCAGCAGCGGGGTGCCGGTGGCGTCCGCCTCGCGGACGGCGGCGATCACCTCGTCGTCGGTCGTGGCCGTGACGAGCCGGGCCGCGGGACCGCCGAGCCGGAAGGTGGTCAGGGGGGCGAGGGGGGCGTCGTGGAGTTCCTGCACGCGCTCAAGAGTACGGGCTCGTCCCGCACGCGAAGGGGGACGGGCCGCGGCCCCGGCCCGCCGGGACCGAACCTGCCCGCCCGCCCCGACGAGGCCGCGCCCCCTCGCACCGAAGAGACCGGACACCGGCCCCGGGAGGCCGGAGGCCACGCGGCGGGAGCCCGGGACGCCGCCCACGGGAGCGCCGAAACCCCCGCCGGAAGCCCCGACGCCGAGCCGCGAGTTGCCCGCCACCCGCCATCGCCCCCGAAGTCGGACGGCGCCGGGTCTTCCCGGCGGCGTCCGGCTTCATGGCGCCGGTCATGCCCCGCGCCCTGCGTCGTGGCGGGCGTCCACGCGGCGGCGCGCCCCCACCGCGCGCGCCGCCGTGTTGCGCCCTGCCCGCCGATTCGGTCACACCGCGGCGAGGGGGCGCTCCTCGGGGTCCTTCGCCGGGGGCGCCGACACCGCCCGGTGCCTCGGGATGAAGAGGGAGGCCACGGCCCCCAGGGCCACCGCTCCCGAGCCGACCCACAGCGCGGGCACCAGGCCGTCGACGAAGCTCCGGGCGGACTCGTACCCGCCCTGCGCGGCGAAGATCGAGGCCATCACCGCGACGCCCAGCGCTCCGCCGACCTCGCGCAGCGCGTTGTTGGCGCCGGAGGCGATGCCCTGCTCGGACGGGCGGACGCTGGACATGACGAGGTTGGCCGCCGGTGCGAAGTACAGCGCCATGCCGATGCCGCTGACGACCAGCGCGGGGAGCTGGACCGCGTACGAGGCGTCGGGGGTCAGGACGAGCGCGAACCAGGCGAGACCGAGCGCCTGCAGGGCGAGCCCCGCCGCGACGACCGGGCGGCCGCCGATCCGGTCGGAGAGGGCGCCCGCGAGCGGCGCGACGAGCATCGGCATTCCGGTCCAGGGCAGCATCCGCAGTCCCGCCTCGGTCGGCGAGTAGCCGAGCACGCCCTGCATGTACTGGCTGAGCAGGAAGATCGAGCCGAACATGCCGAGGAACATCAGCAGGCTGGCCGCGTTGATCCCGGTGAAGGCGCGGTCGCGGAAGAGCCGCATGGGCAGCATCGGCGCCTTGGCCCGGATGCCGTGGTGGATGAATCCGCCGAGGAGCGCGGCGCCGGCGATCAGCCCGGTGAGGACGGTCATGGAGGTCCAGCCGTCGATCGGGCCGCGGATCAGCCCGTACACGATGCCGAACAGACCGCCGCTGGCGAGGAGCGTGCCGGCGATGTCGAGACGGGCGCCGGTGCCGTGCGACTCGGCGAGCCGCAGCCGGGCGAGGGGCAGCAGGGCGAGGCCGAGCGGAACGTTCAGCCAGAAGATCCACTGCCAGGAGATGTGCTCGGTGAGGGTGCCGCCGATGAGCGGGCCGGCGGCGACGGCGAGGCCGTTGACGGCGCCCCAGATGCCGAAGGCCATCCCGCGCTTGGCGGCCGGGACGGCTGCGGTGAGCAGGGTGAGGGTGAGCGGCATCATGATCGCGGCGCCGACGCCCTGGACGGCGCGGGCGGCGATCAGGGCGTCGATGCCGGGAGCGAGCGCGGCCGCGGCGGAGGCGACGGTGAAGATCGCGACCCCGATGCCGAAGAGCCGGCGGCGGCCGAAGCGGTCGCCGAGGGCCGCGCCGAACATCAGCAGGACGGCGAAGGTGAGGGTGTACGCGCTCACCGTCCATTCGAGGTCGTGCAGCGCTCCTCCGAGGTCCTCGCGGATCGAGGGCAGGGCGGTGGTGACGACGAGGTTGTCGAGAGCCGCCATGAAGCCGGCGACGCTGGTGATGACGAGGGCCCAGGCGGCGGAACCGCGACGGGCTGCTGGCTGGTTCATTGCGTGCCTCTCAGGTCTCAGGTTAGTTATTGATGACTAACTTTCGCGATCATGAAAAACCGGTGCGCATCACGCTGACAGGCGCTACTTCTCCAGACGGCCGAGGCGGCGGGCGGAGGGATAGAACCCCTCCCAGACCCGGTGCTCGGGCGGGAACCCCATGGCGACGAGGGTGTTGACGAGCATGCCGTACGCGAGGAAGGTCGTGGTCTCGCCGACATCCGCGCCGAGCGGCAGATGGACGGTCTCCCAGAGCTCCATCCAGCCGGCCCGGACGGCCTCGCCGAACTCGTGGTCACCGGCCTCCTCGGCGGCGGCCACCGTGACGTACACCTGCATCTGCATCAGGAGCCGGTCCGGCTGCTCGGCGATCAGCCGGGTATAGGCGTTGGCCATGGCATTCAGGGCCTCCTCCCCCGTCAGCCCCTCGGCGGCCTCTCGGAAGACCCGCCGGGTGTCCGCCAGGCAGCGCTCGGACGCCGCCAGGAAGATCGCCTTCTTGCCCGGGAAGAGACGGAAGAGGTACGGCTGCGAGACACCGACACGGCGGGCGATCGCCTCCGTGGAGGTGCCGTAGTAGCCACCGCGGGCGAACTCCCTCATCGCCGCGAGAATGACGCTCTCGCGCCGCTCCTCCGCACTCATCCTGACCATGCGACTAAGTTAGTACTCAATCACTAACTTGGTCAAGGGTCACCGGAGGCTCGGCCCAAGAGGAAGGGGGCGACCGCTTCCGCGGCCGCCCCCTCCTCCTGGCGATCGGTGACGCTACGCGAGCCTGACCACGGCCCGGGACATGCCCAGGACCTTCTGGCCCGCCGACATCGCGGTCAGGTCCACCCGGACCTGACCGTCGTCCAGCTTCGCCGCCACCTTCGCGCTGACCTCGATCAGGGCGCCGTCGTCGTCGTTGGGCACGACCACCGGCTTGGTGAAGCGCACGCCGTACTCGACGACGGCCGCCGGGTCGCCGGCCCAGTCGGTGACGACGCGGATCGCCTCGGCCATGGTGAACATGCCGTGCGCGATGACGTCCGGCAGGCCGACGCCGACCGCGAACTTCTCGTTCCAGTGGATCGGGTTGAAGTCACCCGAGGCGCCGGCGTACCGCACCAGCGTGGCGCGCGTCACCGGGAAGGACTGCGCCGGCAGCTCCGTGCCGACCTCGACCTCGTCGTAAGCGATCTTCGCGGTCATCCTCAGGCCTCCTCGGGCGCGCGCGACACGAGCTTGGTCCAGGCGGTCACGACGTGCTCGCCGGACTCGTCGTGGACCTCACCGCGGATGTCCAGGATGTCGTTGCCCGCCATCGACTTGATCGCCTCGATGGTCGAGACGACCGACAGCCTGTCGCCCGCCCGCACCGGCCGGGTGTACGTGAACTTCTGGTCGCCGTGCACGACACGGCTGTAGTCCAGGCCCAGCTGCGGGTCCTCGACGACCTGCCCGGCGGCCTTGAAAGTGATCGCGAACACAAAAGTCGGCGGGGCGATCACATCGGGGTGGCCGAGCGCCTTCGCCGCTTCCTGGTCGACGTAGGCCGGATTCGCGTCGCCGATCGCCTCGGCGAACTCGCGGATCTTCTCGCGGCCGACCTCGTACGCCGCGGTGGGCGGATAGGTCCGGCCCACGAAGGACTGGTCGAGCGCCATGGACTCGATACCTCCTGGATTTGTTGCCGACAAACGACACGAGGCCGCCCCCTGGTGGGGACGGCCTCGTGTACGAGCCTGATTAACGCGTCTCGCGGTGCGCAGTGTGCGAGTTGCAGCGAGGGCAGTGCTTCTTCATCTCAAGACGGTCCGGGTTGTTACGCCGGTTCTTCTTGGTGATGTAGTTCCGCTCCTTGCACTCCACGCAGGCCAGCGTGATCTTCGGGCGGACGTCGGTGGCAGCCACGTGAGTGCTCCTTGGACGGACGGATGGACGGATGAACGCATAAAAGAGTAGCCGATCGAAGGACCGACCCCACAATCGGCTACTGTGTGTAGCGGTGACCGGACTTGAACCGGTGACACAGCGATTATGAGCCGCTTGCTCTACCGACTGAGCTACACCGCTTTGATGATCCGGATCCCGCCCGAAGGCGGGTTCCCTCTCACCAGAGCCCCAATACGGAATCGAACCGTAGACCTTCTCCTTACCATGGAGACGCTCTACCGACTGAGCTATTGGGGCGAGCGATGAAGACATTACACGGTCCTCCGCCGATCGCCCAAATCCGTTTCGTGCCCCCTCTCCACGCGCCCGCGCACGAGGTCTTCTCCCCCGTCCCGTAGGCCACACGTGGCCTCATCAGTACGACTATTGCGCTCCTCCTCGAAGGGCGGCCGGAGCGCCCCTAGGCTCGGCCCCACGCTGCGTGATCTTGAGCTTGAGCTGGAACGTGAGGAGCCTTGAGGAGCCCGATGTCAGCCGACAGCAAGCAGCCCCAGCCGCCCGACGACTGGGCCGCCGCCACCGCCGACTCCACCTCGCTCCTGCTCTCCAACGCCCGCCTCACCGACGGCCGGACGGTCGACGTCCGGATGGGCGGGGGCCGGATCGAGGCCGTCGGCACGGCCGGCAGCCTCACCGCCCTCGGCGCCCGTGTGGACCTCGCCGGCTACCTCCTGCTCCCCGCCCCCGCGGAGCCGCACGCCCACTCCGACACCGCGCTCAGCGCAGACTCCCCCGGCCCCGTCTCGTACGCCCCGCAGGAGGTGCAGCGGCGAGCCACCGAAGCCGCGCTGCTGCAACTGGGTCACGGCGCCACGGCGCTGCGCGCGCACGTCCGGATCGGCGACGTACAGGGCCTGGGGCCCCTCGAAGCGGTCCTCCAGGCCCGGCGGTCGCTGCGCGGCCTGGCGGACCTCACGACGGTCGCGGTGCCGCGCCTTCTCACGGGGGCGGCGGGCGCGGACGGGCTCGCGATACTGCGGGACGCCGTGAAGATGGGCGCGGGCGTGGTGGGCGGCTGCCCGGACCTCGACCCCGACCCGGCCGGGTACGTGGAGGCGGTCCTGGAGGTGGCCGCGGAGCACGGCTGCCCGGTCGACCTGCACACCGACGGTGACGACCCGGCGCGGCTCGCCCGGCTGGCGGCGATGGCGGGCGGACTGCGGCCGGGGGTGACGATCGGTCCGTGCGCGGGCCTCGCCCGGCTCCCCTCGGAAGCGGCGCGACGGGCGGCGGACCAACTGGCCTCGGCCGGGGTGACGGTGGTCTGCCTCCCGCAGGGCGGCTGCGGCGCGACCGAGCTGCGCGGCGCGGCGCCGGTCCGGCTGCTGCGCGCCGCGGGCGTGCGGCTCGCGGCGGGAAGCGGGGCGCTGCGGGACGTCTCCAACCCGGTGGGACGCGGGGACCCGCTGGAGGCCGCGTACCTGCTGGCCTCGCTGGGCGGACTGCCCGCCGAGGACGCGTACGGGGCGGTGAGCACGGCGGCCCGTACGGCGATGGGGCTCCCGGAGGTACGGGTGGAGGCCGGGTTCCCCGCCGAGCTGCTCGCGGTGCGCGGGGAGCGCCTCTCGGGCGTGCTGTCCCTGGCGTACAGCCGGATCGTGGTGCACCGGGGCCGGGTGGTGGCGCGGACCAGCGCCGTACGGGAGTACTGCGACTCGGCGGCGGCGCTCGACCTGCCGCGCCAGGCACGTCCCGAACGTCCCGAGCCGGGAAGCCCTCCGGCCGGTCCCGTCGTACGGTCGTGAGTATGCGCATTGTCATCGCTGGAGGACACGGTCAGATCGCCCTGCGCCTGGAGCGCCTGCTCTCGGCGGCGGGGCATGAGCCGGCGGGGCTCATCCGCAACCCGGAGCAGGCCGACGACCTGCGCGCGGCCGGCGCCGAACCGGTCGTGCTGGACCTGGAGTCGGCGTCGGTGGAGATGGTCGCGGCGGTCCTGCAGGGCGCCGACGCGGCGGTCTTCGCGGCGGGCGCGGGCCCGGGCAGCGGCACCGCCCGCAAGGACACGGTGGACCGCGCGGCGGCGGTCCTGTTCGCCGACGCGGCGGAACGGGCGGGCGTACGCCGGTACATCGTCGTCTCGTCCATGGGCGCCGACTCGGCCCATCCGGGCGACGAGGTCTTCGACGTCTACCTGCGCGCCAAGGGCGCCGCGGACGACTCCGTGCGCGCCCGCGAGGGCCTGGACTGGACGATCCTGCGCCCCGGCTCGCTGACGAACGACGCGGGCACGGGCCTGGTCCGCCTGGGCGCCGCGACGGGCCGCGGCCCGGTCTCCCGCGACGACGTGGCGGCGGTCCTGGCCGAACTCCTGGACACCCCGGCGACGGCGGGCCTGACCCTGGAACTGATCAGCGGCTCGACGCCGGTCGCGGTGGCGGTGAAGGACATGGCGGGCAACTGACCCACGAGACAAAGAAGAAGGTCCCCGGTGCGAACACCGGGGACCTTCTCTATCGCGTGGCGGCGCCAGGATTCGAACCTGGGTAGGCTAAGCCGACGGATTTACAGTCCGCTCCCATTGGCCACTCGGGCACACCGCCATGGGATCGCTGCTCGGAGCCGCTTTTCGGCGGTGCTCCGTGGCAACGACGTAAACGATACCTGATCCTCAGGGGTGCTTCGCCACCGGATTGATCAGCGGTTCGGGCGTGATCGGATGACTAGGCTTGCCTCGTACGCCAACGCAACCGCAACGCATTCGACGCAAGGAGCCACACGTCATGGCCGACTCCAGTTTCGACATCGTCTCCAAGGTCGAGCGGCAGGAGGTCGACAACGCCCTCAACCAGGCCGCGAAGGAGATCTCGCAGCGCTACGACTTCAAGGGCACCGACGCCTCGATCTCCTGGTCGGGCGAGAAGATCCTGATGCAGGCCAACGGCGAGGAGCGCGTGAAGGCGATCCTCGACATCTTCGAGACCAAGCTGATCAAGCGCGGGATCTCGCTGAAGTCGCTGGACGCCGGTGAGCCGCAGCTGTCCGGCAAGGAGTACAAGATCTTCGCCACGATCGAGGAGGGCATCTCCCAGGAGAACGCCAAGAAGGTCGCGAAGGCCATCCGCGACGAGGGCCCCAAGGGCGTCAAGGCGCAGGTCCAGGGCGACGAGCTGCGGGTCAGCTCGAAGAGCCGGGACGACCTGCAGGCCGTGCAGGCGCTGCTCAAGGGCAAGGACTTCGACTTCGCGATCCAGTTCGTGAACTACCGCTAGTCACGAACTGCGTGTCCGAAAGCCGCCAGCCTCCGGGGTGGCGGGCCTCGCACACTGGACGTGGAGTGAGTGCGAGGAGAGGAACCGCCATGACGGTGTACGCGTACGTCGAGGGGCCCCTGGGCGAGATGCTGCTCGTCGGGCGGGGCTCCGACGAGGACGGCCGGACCGCGCTGGTCTCGCTGTCGCTGCCCGGGCAGAAGGGTGCCGCCGCCGTCGAGGACGGCTGGCGGCACGCCCCCGAGGCTTTCGAGGAGATCGCCGCGCAGCTCGGGGAGTACTTCGCCGGGCGCCGGGACCGCTTCGACATCCCGTTCGCGGACGGCGGGACGGACTTCCAGCGGCGCGTCTGGCGCGCCCTGGAGGAGATCCCCTACGGAGCCACCGTCTCGTACGGCGACATCGCCCGGCAGGTGGGTTCCTCCGGGGCCGGGGTGCGGGCCGTCGGCACCGCCATCGGGCGCAACCCGCTGCTGGTGGTCCGGCCCTGTCACCGGGTGATCGGCGCGGACGGGACTCTGCGCGGGTACGCGGCCGGCCTGGAGCGCAAGGAGCGGCTGCTCGGGCTCGAAGGCGCCCTGGCGGTGTGATGGACGGCCTGTTCGCCCGGGAGAGGGCCGTCGTGGCCCCGGGTGCGGTGCACGTTCCCGGGTGGCTCTCCCTCGACCGGCAGCGGGAGTTGGTGGCCGCCTGCCGGGAGTGGGGGCGCGGGCCGGTGCCGTACCGGCACACCGTGCTGCCGGGCGGCGGCGTGATGTCCGTCCGCTCGCTCTGCCTGGGGCGGCGCTGGGTCCCGTACCGCTATCTCGACACGGTCGATGTCGAACTGCCCGGCTGGTTGGGTGAGTTGGGGCACGAGGCGGTGATCGAGGCGTACGGGGACGGTCAGGGCTTCAGCCCCGACACCGCTCTCGTGAACTTCTACGACGCGGGCGCCGGGGCCAGGATGGGGCTGCATCAGGACAAGGAGGAACGGTCCGGTGCGCCGGTGGTGTCGCTGAGTCTCGGTGACCGTTGCGTGTTCCGGTTCGGGAACACCGAGACCCGGGGGAAGCCGTACACCGACGTGGAGTTGGTCTCCGGGGATCTCTTCGTCTTCGGCGGGCCGTCGCGCTTCGCGTACCACGGGGTGCCCAAGGTCCTTCCCGGCACGGCCGATCCGGCCCTCGGGCTGACGGGGCGTCTGAACATCACCCTCCGTGAGACCGGGCTGTGGCGCGACGCGGCCTCAGCGCGAGCGTGAGTGGCCGAAGAGGATCCGGTACCCGATCAGCAGCACCAGGGAGCCTCCGACGGCCGAGAGCCAGGTGGCCGTGTCGTAGAAGCCGGTGGCGATCGGGCGGTCCAGGAACGTGGACGAGATCCAGCCGCCGATGAAGGCGCCGGCTATGCCGATGAGGGTCGTGCCGATGAGCCCGCCCGGGTCGCGGCCCGGGAGCAGGATCTTGGCGACGACGCCCGCGAGCAGGCCCAGGACGATCCAGCTGATGACGTTCATGGTGAGGAAGACGCGGTGGCCGCGGGCGCGGTTGCGGCGGGCCGTAGTGTGCCGTGCATGACACAGGAACTGCGCCGCTCGCTCGGTGTCCTCGACGCCGTCGTGATCGGGCTGGGCTCGATGGTGGGCGCCGGGATCTTCGTGGCGCTCGGCCCGGCGGCCGAGGCGGCCGGTTCGGGGCTGCTGCCGGCGCTCGGGCTGGCCGCGCTCGTCGCGTACTGCAACGCGATGTCCTCGGCCCGCCTGGCCGCCCGGTACCCGGCCTCGGGCGGAACCTATGTGTACGGTCGCGAACGTCTCGGGTCGTTCTTCGGATACCTGGCCGGCTGGGCGTTCGTCGTCGGCAAGACGGCCTCGTGCGCGGCGATGGCGCTGACGGTCGGGGCGTACGTCTGGCCGGAGCAGGCCCATGCGGTGGCGGTGGCGGCCGTGGTGGCGCTGACGGCCGTGAACTACGGCGGCGTGCGGAAGTCGGCCCTGCTGACACGGGTGATCGTGGCGCTGGTCCTCGCGGTCCTGGCGGCGCTGGTGGCAGTGTCCTTCGCCTCCGGCTCCGGGGACTTCGGGCGGCTAGCCCTGGGCGAGGACGTGACGGCCGGCGGGGTGCTCCAGGCGGCGGGGCTGCTGTTCTTCGCGTTCGCGGGGTACGCGCGGATCGCCACGCTCGGCGAGGAGGTGCGCGATCCGGCCCGGACGATCCCCCGGGCGGTGCCCCTGGCGCTCGGAATCGCGCTCGCCGTCTACGCGGCGGTGGCGGTGTGCGTCCTGGCCGTCCTCGGGCCGCAGGCGCTGGCGGCGTCCCCCGCCCCGCTCGTGGACGCGGCCCGGGCGGCCGACGCCGGATGGCTGGTTCCCGTCGTCACCGTGGGCGCGGCGGTCGCCGCGCTGGGCTCACTGCTCTCGCTGATCCTCGGGGTGTCGCGTACGACGCTGGCGATGGCCCGGGACGGTCATCTGCCGGCCGGGCTCGCCGCCGTGCACCCCCGCTTCCAGGTGCCGCACCGGGCGGAACTCGCGGTGGGCGCGGTGGTGGCCGTGGTGGCGGCGACGGCGGACGTACGGGGCGCGATCGGCTTCTCGTCCTTCGGCGTCCTCGTCTACTACGGGATCGCCAACGCCTCCGCGTGGACGCTGGGCCGCTCCCACCGTCCGCTCGCCGCGCTGGGCCTGGTGGGGTGCGGGGCGCTCGCCTTCGCCCTGCCGCCTGCCTCCGTGCTCGCCGGACTCGGGGTCCTCGCGGTGGGCACCGTGGCGTACGCGGTCAGCCGGGGACGGCGCGAACACCCCTAGTGCGTGGAGTACGCGTACGGGTACGGCTCGTCCGTACGGACGATCTCCTTGCCCAGCGGCAGCAGCGACACCGGGATCAGCTTGAAGTTCGCGATGCCGAGCGGGATGCCGATGATCGTGATGCAGAGGACGATGCCGGTGGTGATGTGGCCGAGCGCGAGCCACCAGCCCGCGAGGATCAGCCACAGCACGTTGCCGACGCAGGAGGGCGCGCCCGCGTCGTGCCGGTCCACGACCGTGTAGCCGAAGGGCCAGAGGGCGTAGACGCCGATGCGGAAGGCGGCGAGGCCGAAGGGGATGCCGATGATCGTGATGCAGAGCAGGATGCCGGCCAGCATGTAGCCGAGGAACATCCAGAAGCCGCACAGGATCAGCCAAATGACGTTCAGGATTGTCTTCATGGGCGACGACCTGCCATCTGCTCGAGTCGGGCGATGCGCTCCGCCATCGGCGGGTGCGTCGAGAACATCTTCGATAGACCCCTGCCCGCTCCGAACGGGTTCGCAATCATCATGTGGCTCGCGGTCTCGATCTTGGGCTCGGGCGGCAGCGGCAGCTGCTTCGTCCCCGCTTCGAGCTTGCGCAGGGCGCTCGCGAGGGCCAGTGGGTCGCCGGTGAGCTGGGCGCCGGAGGCGTCCGCCTCGTACTCCCGCGAGCGGCTGATGGCGAGCTGGATGACGGAGGCGGCGACCGGGCCGAGGATCATGATCAGCAACATGCCGAGGAGGCCGGGGCCGTCGTCGTCGCTGGAGCGGCCGATCGGGATCAGCCAGGCGAAGTTGACCAGGAACATGATCACGGAGGCGAGCGCTCCGGCGACGGAGGAGATCAGGATGTCCCGGTTGTAGACGTGGCTCAGCTCGTGGCCGATCACTCCGCGCAGCTCGCGCTCGTCGAGGATCTGCAGGATGCCCTCGGTGCAGCACACGGCCGCGTTGCGGGGGTTGCGGCCGGTGGCGAAGGCGTTCGGCGCCTGGGTCGGCGAGATGTAGAGCCGGGGCATCGGCTGGCGCGCCTGGGTGGAGAGCTCGCGCACCATCCGGTAGAGCCCGGGCGCCTCGAACTCGCTCACCGGCCGGGCCCGCATGGCCCGCAGTGCCAGCTTGTCGCTGTTCCAGTAGGCGTACGCGTTGGTGCCGAGCGCCACGACGAGCGCGACGATCAGCCCTGTACGCCCGAAGAAGCTGCCGATGAGGATGATGAGGGCCGAGAGCCCTCCGAGGAGCACGGCAGTCCTCAGCCCGTTGTGCCGGCGGTGCACGGTACGCCCTCCAAGTGGTGCGGCAGGGGAACCCTTTGCTGTGTGGTGGTCCTTCCCCAGACTTCGTCCGGGGGGACCCCATGTCCAGTGGACCCTCCCGTACTGGTCAACGCCAGGCGGGATGCGCGGGTTCCCCTGCCCCCACCGGGGGCTCTGTGGGCCGTACGGGTGATCAGCGCGGGGCCGGGAGGCCCGCCATCAGCAGTGCGGAGGGGACGGGCTCGACCTCGCTGGTGCAGTGCGCGCAGCGGGTGGCGATGGCCGGGATCTCGGTGAAGCAGCGGGGGCAGTCGCGCTTCTCCGCCTTGGCGTCGGCCTCTTCCTTGGCGAACCTCTCCTGGACCTTCGCCATGGGAACGACGATCATGAAGTAGAGCACCGCGGCGGTGATCACGAAGGCTATGGCGGCGGCGATCGCCAGACCGTACGGGAAGATCGTCTTGCCGACGGTGAACTGGGCCTCGCTGAAGTCGCCGACGGAGCCGGTGGCGAGACCGATGAGCGGGGTGATGAACGCCTTGCTGAAGCCGGTCACGACGGTGGTGAAGGCCGATCCGACAGCCAGACCGATGGCCATCGAGACGACGTTCCCGCGAAGTATGAAGTCCTTGAAACCGTTCAGCACGGGTGAAGCTCCTTGATGCTTTTCTCTGTGGGGGGGTGGTGGCTCAGAAGAGCGTGGTGGCCGCGAAGCGCAGCGCGAACTGCGGGTAGCCCGACAGCACGACGCCCACGACGGCGGCGACCGCGATCGCCAGGGTGATCGGGGCGGGCACGCGCGCGCGGGCCTGCTCCACCGCCGGCGCGCGGAACAGCAGTGCCGTCCACCGCAGGTAGTAGTAGAGGCCGATCACGACGTTGACACCCATGATCACGGCCAGCCAGCCGAGGCCCGCGTCGACCGCCGCCGAGAAGACGGTGACCTTGGCGAAGAGGCCGATGATACCGGGCGGCAGGCCGGCCAGATTGAGCAGGAAGAAGCCCAGCGTGAGGGCGATCACAGGCCGGTCGGCGTAGAGGCCGCGGTAGTCGGAGATCCGGTTCTCGGGGTGCGTACGGGAGACCAGCACGACCACAGCGAAGGCGCCGAGGTTCACGACGGCGTACATCAGTGCGTACGCGACGGTGGCGCCGATCTGGTCGTCGCTGGAGTACGCGGCGGCGGCGATCGGCACCAGGAGGTAGCCGGCCTGGGCGACCGAGGACCAGGCGAGCAGCCGGACCGCGCTCCACGCGCGCGTGGAGACCTGCCGTAGGGCGGCCACGTTGCCGACGGTCATGGTGAGCGCGGCGAGGACCGCGAGCGCCGGGCCCCAGACGTCGGCGTACGAGGGGAAGGCCACGACCGTGATGAGGATGAGGCCGGTGAAACCGACCGCCTTGCCGACCACGGAGAGATAGGCGGCCACGGGCAGGGGGGCGCCGACGTAGGTGTCGGGGACCCAGAAGTGGAAGGGGACGGCGGCCGTCTTGAAGGCGAAGCCCACCAGGGTGAGGGCGACGCCCGCCTGGGCGAGGGTCTCCAGCTGACCGGGCACGTCGTCGAGGCGCTGGGCGATCTCGGTGAGGTGGAGGGTGCCGGTCGCGCCGTACACGAAGCTGACGCCGAGCAGCGTGACGGCGGTCGCGGTGACGGAGGAGAGGAAGAACTTCAGCGCGGCCTCGCTGGACCGCCGGTCGCCCCGGCGCAGGCCGACCAGCGCGAAGGCGGGCAGCGAGGCCACTTCGAGGGCGACGACGAGGGTCGCGAGGTCCCGGGAGGCGGGCAGCAGGGCCGCGCCTGCGGCCGAGGAGAGCAGCAGGAACCAGTACTCGCCGGCCGGAAGCTTCTCGCGGGTGTCGGAGAGCGACAGCAGGGCCGTGAGCAGCGCCCCGCCGAGCACCAGGAACTGGATGACCAGGGTGAAGCGGTCGGCGGTGTAGCTGCAGGCGGCGGTCGCGGCCGGATCGGTGGTGAGGCAGAAGGTCGAACGGTCGCCGGCGCGCAGCGGGATCAGCAGGGCGATCGAGGCGACGAGCCCGGCGATCGCGGTCCAGCCGAGGAGCTGCTTGTGGCGCGCGGGGACGAAGAGGTCGGCGACGAGCACGGCCAGGGCGACCACGGCGGTGAGCGTGGGTGGCGCGATCGCGAGCCAGTCGACGGACTGGACGAGGTTCGTGGTCGTCACGAGTTCCCTCCCGCGAGGAGCTTCTGGACGGCCGGGTCGGTGAGGCCGAGGAGGACCGCGGGCCACAGGCCGGCGAGGACGGTGAGGGCGACGAGCGGGGTCCAGGCGGCGAACTCGTACCCCTGGACGTCGGCGATCACCGTCTCCCCGCCGGGGCGGGGGCCGCCCATGCAGACGCGGCGGACGACGACGAGCAGGTACGCGGCGGTGAGCAGGGTGCCGAAGGCGCCGATCGCCATGAAGGTGAGGAAGGCGGGGCGGCTGAGGCCCTCGGCCGGTTCGAAGGCGCCGAACAGGGCCAGCATCTCTCCCCAGAAGCCGGCGAGGCCGGGCAGTCCGAGGGAGGCGACGGCGGAGAAGGCGAGCAGTCCGCCCAGCCGGGGGGCGCGGCCGTAGAGCGCGGCGCCGGTGGCGCCCGCGAGGGTGTCGAGGTCGGCGGTGCCGTACCGGTCCTTGAGCGCGCCGACCAGGAAGAAGAGCAGGCCGGTGATGAGGCCGTGGGCGATGTTGGCGAAGAGCGCGCCGTTGACTCCGGTGGGGGTCATGGTGGCGATGCCGAGGAGCACGAAGCCCATGTGGCCGACGGACGAGTACGCGATCAGGCGCTTGAGGTCGCCCTTGTTGCCGGGCTTGGCGAGGGCGAGGCAGGCGAGCGATCCGTAGATGATGCCGGCGACGGCGAAGGCGGCGAGGTAGGGGGCGAAGATCCTCATGCCGTCCGGGGCGACCGGGAGGACGATCCGGACGAACCCGTACGTGCCCATCTTCAGCAGGACGCCGGCGAGGAGGACCGAGCCGACGGTCGGGGCGGCCGTGTGGGCGTCCGGGAGCCAGCTGTGCAGCGGCCACATCGGGGTCTTCACCGCGAGCCCGATCCCGATCGCGAGAACGGCGATGACCTGCACGGATGTGGTCAGTCCACGGCCGTTGTCAGAGGCCAGTGCCACCATGTCGAACGTGCCCGCCTTCACCCCGATGAGGAGCAGGCCCAGCAGCATGACGACCGAACCGAGCAGTGTGAAGAGGATGAACTTCCAGGCGGCCGCCTGCCTGCCCTCGCCGCCCCAGCGGGCGATGAGGAAGTACATCGGGATGAGGACCATCTCGAACGCCAGGAAGAACAGGATCAGGTCGAGGACGGCGAAGGTGGCGAGGGTGCCGGACTCGAGGACGAGGAGCAGTGCCACGAAGCCCTTGGGGGAAGGACCGCCGGGCATCTTGAAGTAGCTGTAGAGCGCGCAGAGGAAGGTCAGCAGCGCGGTCATGACCAGGAGGGGGAGGGAAATGCCGTCGACACCGAGGTGGATCCGCACGTCGAGTGCGGGGATCCACGTGATGTCCGTGCTCGCCTGCATCCTCGACGGCTGGTCGTGGTCGAAGCCGAGGGCGAGGACGATCGCGGCGACGAGGACGACACCGGTGACGATCACACCGTGGCGGAGCACGGCCTGGTCGGGCGACTTCCCCTTCAGCCCGGGCGGGGCGGGGAGAAGAGCGGCGGCGGCGCCGATGAGCGGGCCGGCGACGATCAACGCAAGAAGGAACTGCATCACGGATTCGCTGATATCGATCACGTCTCACGCTCCGGCGGCGACGAGTACGGCGGCGATCGCCAGGACGACGGAGCCGGCGAGCAGGGCGCTCAGATAGGTCTGCACGTTGCCGGTCTGGGCACGGCGGACGAGCCATCCGAGCCATTTGGTGCCGGTGCCCGCGCCACTCACGTAGGTGTCGACGACCTCGCGGTCAAGGAAGCGGACCAGGGAGGCCGCGGCCAGGACGGGGCGGACGAACACCGCGGTGTAGAGGGCGTCCAGGTGAAAGCCGGTGGCCGCGTGGCGGTGCAGCGGGCCGAGCAGGACACGGCCGGGGTCGGCCGGGTCCTCGGCCGGGTGCGGCAGGTGCAGGGCCTCGGCCTCGACCTGGCCCGCCTCGGCGTCGGGGTGGGCGACGTGCGCCGCGACCGGCTCGGGGGCGGGGCCCTTGGCGGCGAGCACCTTGGTGGCGAGGGTGCGCCAGACCGCGTAGGTGACGACGGCACCGACGAGCGCGATGCCCGTGCCGAGGACGGCGGTGGTGACGGTCGGGGTGAGGGCGTTGCCGTCGAACCAGTCGTCGAGGTACGTGACGCTCAGACCGAAGCCGAGGGAGGGGATCGCGAGCACCCACAGGACGGTGGTCATGGCGAGCGGCTGGCGACCGTGGTCGGGGGCCTCGGCGCCCCGGCCCCGGAAGGCCAGCAGCCAGAGGCGGGTCGCGTACGCGGCGGTGAGGAGGGCGGTGAGCAGGCCCGCGACGAGGACGGTCCAGCCGGCCCCGGCGGGGGCGACGGTGCGGTCCCCCAGCGCGGTGTGCTCGGCGGCCACCAGGACGGCTTCCTTGGAGAAGAAGCCGGCGAACGGCGGCACGGCGGCGAGCGCGAGGAGGGCGACGGTCATCGTCCAGTACGCGTCGGGGATCCGCTTGGTCAGGCCGCTCATCCGGGACATGGCCGAGAGCGAGTTCGTACCGGCGGCGTGGATGATCGCGCCGGCGGCGAGGAAGAGGAGGGCCTTGAAGGCGCCGTGGGAGATGAGGTGGAAGACGGCGGCCCCGCGGTCGCCGACGGCCAGGGCGCCCGCCATGTAGCCGAGCTGGCCGATGGTCGAGTACGCGAGGACCCGCTTGATGTCGTCCTGGGCGAGCGCGGCGAGCGCGGAGCCGACCATCGTCACCGCGGCCATCACGGCGAGCACGGTCAGCGCGGCCGCGGACGAGGCGAAGACGGGCAGCAGGCGGGCCACGAAGTAGATACCGGCGGCGACCATCGTCGCCGCGTGGATGAGCGCGGAGACGGGGGTGGGGCCGGCCATGGCGTCGGGGAGCCAGGTGTGCAGCGGGAACTGCGCCGACTTGCCCGCCACACCGGCGAGCAGCAGCAGCGCGATGAGAGTGGGGTGGTCGAGCCCGCCGGCCGCGACGGCGCCGAGGATCCCGTCGATCCGGAACGTGCCCGCGTCCGTGGCGAGCGCGAAGAGACCGATCAGGAAGGGGACGTCGCCGAGCTTGGTGACCAGGAAGGCCTTGAGGGAGGCCGCCCGCGCCTCGGGGGTCTCCCAGTAGTGGCCGACGAGGAAGTACGAGCAGATGCCCATGACCTCCCAGCCGACCAGGAGCACCATCAGGTCGCCGGAGTAGACGACCAGGAGCATCGCGGCGGTGAAGAGGGAGACGAGCGCGGCGTACGAGGGGTAGCGCGGGTCGTCCCGGAGATACCCGGTCGAGTAGATCTGCACACAGGTGGCGACGACGCCGACCAGCACGGCGGCGAGGGCGGCGAAGCCGTCGATGTACAGGGCGAGGTCGATCGGGACCGAGCCGGTCGGGGTGAGCTGGGTGGCGGCCTCGATGGTCTTGCCCCCGCCCTGCCGGAAGGCGACGAGCACGGCCAGGACGGCCGCGGCGAGCGTCGGCAGCACGGCGAGGGGGCGGACGAAGCCGGGGGCCGTGCGGCCGAGGAGCAGCCCGGCGACGGAGCCGAGGAAGGGAAGGAGGGGGACGAGCCAGGCGAGGGTCGTGGTGGTCACGCGGTGGCCTCGGCCTTCTCGTCGTCGGAGGGGGCCTCCGCCGTGTCGCGCAGCCGGTCGACGTCCGAGCTGCCGCGGTTGCGGTAGACCATCAGGACGATCGCGAGACCGATGCCGATCTCGGCGGCGGCGATGGCGATGGTGAAGAGGGTGAGCGCCTGGCCTGCGTGGAGGGCGTCGCGGAGCCAGACGTCGAACGCGACCAGGTTGAGGTTGACGGCGTTGAGCATCAGCTCGACGGACATCAGCACCAGGATCGCGTTGCGGCGGGCGAGGACGCCGTAGAGGCCGACGCAGAAGAGCAGGGCGGCGAGGACGGCGGGGTAGGCGAGATGCATCAGTCCCGGGCCTCCTTGGCGTTCTTGCGGGACAGGACGATCGCTCCGACCAGTGCGGCGAGGAGGAGGACGGAGAGGGCCTCGAAGGGCAGCACCCAGTGCCGGAAGAGGATCTCGCCGGACACCTTGGTGGAGCCCTGGGCCGGTCCGTCCAGGTCGATCCAGGTCGTACGGAACGCGTCGACGACCACCCAGACGAGCGCCGCGGCCGCGGCGAGCGCGACCGCGAGGGCGACGAGGCGGTTGCCCGAGTCGGCGTCCGGGGAGCGGCCGATGGGGGCCTTGGTGAGCATGAGGCCGAAGAGGAGGAGGACGACGACGGAGCCGACGTAGATCAGCACCTGGACCCAGGCGATGAACTCGGCGGTGAGGAGGAGGTACTCCACCGCGAGCCCGCCGAGCGTCACGACCAGCCAGAGCGCGGCGTGGACGAGCTGGCGCGTGGTGACGGTGACGACGGCCGCGCCGAGGGTGACGAGGCCGACGAGGAGGAAGGCGATCCCGACGCCGGAGGGCGAGAGGAAGCCGGGGGTGGCGGCGGCGAGGCCGGTGGCGGCGAGGGTCACTGCTGGTCCCCCTCGGCCTCGGCGGCCTGGGCGGCCGCTGCCGCGGCGGCGGCCTTCTCCACGGCCTTGCGTGCCGCGGCGATCTCCTTGGGCTCCTCGGCGCGCGGGTCGAGCGCGGGCGGTTCCGGGACCGTCCACATCCACTCGCGGAGCTTGTCGCGCTCATGGGTGAGTTCGTGGATGTCGGTCTCCGCGTACTCGAACTCGGGCGACCAGAACAGCGCGTCGAAGGGGCAGACCTCGATGCAGATACCGCAGTACATGCAGAGGGCGAAGTCGATGGCGAAGCGGTCGAGGACGTTGCGGCTGCGCTCGCGGCCGCCGGGGGTGGCGGCGGGCACCGTCTCCTTGTGGGAGTCGATGTAGATGCACCAGTCGGGGCACTCGCGTGCGCAGAGCATGCAGACGGTGCAGTTCTCCTCGAAGAGCCCGATGACACCGCGGGTGCGGGGCGGGAGTTCGGGCTGCTTGTCGGGGTACTGCGCGGTGACGGTCTTCTTCGTCATCGTGCGGAGGGTGACGGCGAGGCCCTTGGCCAGGCCGGAACCGGGGATCGGGGACATCAGTTGATCGCCACCTTCACGATGCCGGTGAGCGCGATCTGCGCGAGGGCGAGCGGGACGAGGGTCGTCCAGGCGAGCTTCTGGAGCTGGTCCTCGCGGAGGCGGGGGTAGCTCACGCGGAGCCAGATGACGACGAAGGCGAGGATCGCGGTCTTGAGGAGGGTCCAGACCCAGCCGAGGCCGTCGGCGCCGAAGGGTCCGTGCCAGCCACCGAGGAAGAGGACGGTGGTCAGACCGCAGAGGACGACGATGCCGGCGTACTCGGCGAGCAGGAAGAGCGCGAAGCGGAGGCCGGTGTACTCGGTGTACGCGCCGAAGATGATCTCGGAGTCGGCGACGGGCATGTCGAACGGCGGGCGCTGGAGCTCGGCGAGGCCGGCGACGAAGAAGACGATCGCGCCGACGATCTGCCAGGGCAGCCACCACCACTCGAAGGCGTTGAGGATGCCGGGGAGGGAGACGGTGCCGGCGGCCATCGCCACGGAGGCGGCGGTGAGCAGCATCGGGAGCTCGTAGGCGAGCAGCTGGGCGGCGGTGCGGAGGCCGCCGAGCAGGGAGAACTTGTTGGCGGACGCCCAGCCGGCCATGAGGCTGCCGAGGACGCCGACGCCCATGACGGCGAGCACGAAGAAGATGCCGGCGTCGACGACCTGGCCGACGGCTCCTTCGCTGGGGCCGATGGGGATGGCGACGAGGACGAGGAGGTACGGGAGGAGGGCGACGGCGGGCGCGAGCTGGAAGATCCGGCGGTCGGCGTTGGCCGGGACGACGTCCTCCTTCTGCGCGAACTTGACCCCGTCGGCGACGAGCTGCGCCCACCCGTGGAATCCACCGGCGTACATGGGCCCGAGGCGACCCTGCATGTGGGCCATGACCTTGTGCTCGGTCTGCCCGATGACGAGGGGCAGCACGAGGAACACGGCGAAGACGACGAGCAGCCGGAGGGCGACGTCGAGAGCGTCGTTCACGCGGGTTCGCCTCCGGCGGGGGTGGTGGGGTCGGTGGGGTCGGACGCGTCTGGGGCGCCGGTGGCGCCGGATGCCGGCTCGGGGGCGGGGGCAGCCTCGGGCGTGGGCTCCGTCTCCGGGGCAGGAGTCGCCTCGGCGGCGGACTCCGGGGCGGGGGCCGCCTCAGGCGTGGGCTCGCTCTCGGGGGCCGGTGCCCGATCCGGGGCGGGGGCCGCCTCGGGCGTGGGCTCCGCGTCGGGGGCGGGTGCGCGCTCCTCGGCGGGCTCGGCCTCCGGGGCAGGAGTCGCCTCGGGCGTGGGCTCGGCCTCGGGAGCCGGTGCCGACTCCGCGGCCGGCTCGGCCGCCGAGGTCGGCGTCGGCTCCTCAGTCGGTTCGGCCTCCGGGGTCGGTGTCGGCTTCGTTTCCGGGGTTGGTGGGGTTGTTTCGGGCTTGTCGTCGTAGGCCGGGCGGGCGTGGTGCCATGGGGCGTCCGCGCTCCGGGTGCGGGGCGACTTCTGTGCCGGGGTCTCGGGCTCGGAGGGCTCGCCCTCCGGCGTGACCGGTTCGGCCGCCTGGCTCGCCGAGCCGTCCGCTGCCGTGCGACTGCGACGCGGCGGGCGAACCGGCGCCGCGCTCGGCTCCGCCGCTTCGGCCGCCTGGCTCGCCGAGCCGTCCGCCGTCGTGCGGGTGCGACGGGGCGGGCGGGCGGGGGCTTCGGGGGTGCCCGGCTCGGCGGCCTGGGCGGTGGGCTCCGGGGCCTGGGTGGCCGAACCGTCCGCTGCCGTGCGGGTGCGCCGAGGTGGGCGGTCGCCCGCGGCCGCGCGGGCCGGGCGGTCGCCGGCCGCCGCGCGGGCGGGGCGGGCCGGGGCAGGGGGGAGCTGGCCCTTCATGGGGCCCCAGTCGTTGGGGTCCGGGACGCCCGGGGGAAGCATCTGGCGGCGCTTCGGGCCGCCGTGCTCCGACTCGCCCGGCTCCTTCGCACCCGGCCACGCCTTCGCGACCCGCGCCGCCAGGACGAAGTCCTTCCGCAGCGGGTGGCCCTCGAAGTTCTCCGGCAGGAGCAGCGGGACGAGGTTCGGGTGGCCCGTGAACTCGACGCCGAACATCTCGTGCGTCTCGCGTTCGTGCCACTCCGCGCCGGCGTAGATCTCCACGGCCGTGGGAAGCGTCGCCGCGGCGTGCGGGACGGTCGTGCGGACCAGCAGGCGCCGCACCGCGCCGCCCTCCAGCGCCACCACGTGCGCGCAGACCCGGAAGCCCACGCCCGGCTCGTCGACCGCGCTCAGCCAGTCGAAGTACGTGCAGCCCAGCTTGTCCCGCGCGATCTCCAGCGACGCGATCCACGAGCCGACGGGGACGTCCACCGTCAGCAGGTCGTACGCCCGCTCCGCCGTCGCCTCCTCGCCGAAGATCTCGGTCACGGCCTCCGGGAGGGTGTCGTACCCATGCGCGTTCACTTGTCGTCACCGCCCGGCTTCGGCGGGGTGACGAGCCCGCTGGTCAGCTGGCCCACCGACGGACCCGAGTACCGCGCCGCCAGGGACTCCCGCGCGATCTTCTCCTGGAGCTTCAGGATCCCCTGGAGCAGCGCCTCGGGACGCGGCGGGCAGCCCGGCACGTACACGTCCACCGGGATGATCTGGTCGACGCCCTTCGTCACCGAGTACGAGTCCCAGTAGGGCCCGCCGCAGTTCGAGCAGGCGCCGAAGGAGATGACGTACTTGGGCTCGGGCATCTGCTCGTACAGCCGCTTCACCGCCGGCGCCATCTTGTCCGTCACCGTGCCGGAGACGATCATCAGGTCGGCCTGGCGCGGGCCCGGCGCGAAGGGGATCACGCCGAGCCGGATGAAGTCGTGGCGGGCCATCGACGCGGCGATGAACTCGATCGCGCAGCAGGCGAGGCCGAAGTTGAAGACCCACAGGCTGTAGCGGCGGCCCCAGTTCAGGACCACCTTCATCGGCTCGGGGGCCAGCCGGGCCAGCGGGCCCAGCTTCGGGGTGGGGAGTGGGGTCACGTCCATGTCAGGACGCCCTTCTTGTACGCGTAGAGCAGTCCCACGGCCAGGAAGCCGAGGAAGATGAACATCTCGACCAGCGTCGTCGCGCCGTAGCCGGGCGCGGCGAACACGGTCGCCCACGGGAAGAGGAAGATCGAGTCGACGGCGAAGATCACGTAGAGGAAGGCGTACACGTAGTAGCGGACCTGGGTGTGCGCCCAGCCCTCCCCCACCGGGTCGACACCGCACTCGTACGTCAGCAGCTTCTCCGGCGTCGGCACGACGGGCCGCAGCAGTCGGCCCGCGCCGAACGCGACGGCGACGAAGAGCACGCCGACGACAGCGAGAAGTCCGACGACGGAGTACGACTGGAAGTAGTCCGCCGCGAGTCCGATTCCCGCCCTTACGGTCGGATCCGGCACGTCCACCCCTCGCTCCCTGCCCGCTTCGACGATCTGTACGCACGCGAGTCTAGGCCCTGTTAAAGAGGCCGTAAGAGGTCGTGTCCACGGAGTGAGCGGGTGGGGATATCCCTACTTCCCTTCACCCACGTACCCCATGGCGTGCCCGGCCTCCGGACCGGCAGGCTTGGGCCCATGAGCGTCGACACCGATACCCCTGACAGCGACCGGCTGCCGCCCGCCCGCATCGGCTACGGCCGGCACACCTGGAGGGAGGTCTCCTTCCTGCTGGCCAATCTGCCGATCGCGCTGGTCGGCTTCGTGTACGCGGTGGTGGCGGTCGCCATCGGTGTCGGACTGTCCGTCACGGTCATCGGGCTGCCCCTGCTGGCCCTCGGCCTCGCCGGAGCGCGCGGCCTGGGCCGGGCGGAGCGGGCGAGGGCCCGGGCTCTGCTCGGCGTACGGGTGGAGGAGCCCAGCCCGCTCCCCCGCCGGCACGGCTTCTTCCCCTGGCTGTGGACGGCGCTGAAGGACCCGGTGGCCTGGCGGACCCTGCTGTACGGCTTCATCAGGCTGCCCTGGGGGATCGTGACCTTCGTCGTCACCCTCGTCTCGCTGATCGTGCTCTGGCCCGTGCTGCCGTTCCTCGCCCGGGGGCTCGCCAACGCGGACCGGGCCATGGTCCGCGGTCTGCTCTCGCCCTCCGACGAGCTGGAGCGGCGGATCGCCGAGCTGGAGAGCGACCGGGGCGTGGTCGTGGACACCGCCGCCGCCGATCTGCGCCGCATCGAGCGCGATCTGCACGACGGCGCCCAGGCCCGGCTCGTCGCGCTCGCCATGGGCCTCGGCCTGGCGAAGGAGAAGCTCCTGGAGGACCCGGAGGCGGCCGCGTCCATGGTCGACGAGGCGCACGGCGAGGTGAAGCTGGCGCTCCAGGAGCTGCGGGACCTGGCCCGGGGCATCCACCCGGCGGTCCTCACCGACCGCGGTCTGAACGCCGCGCTCTCCTCGATCGCCGCCCGGTGCACCGTCCCCGTGAAGGTGACCGTCGATCTGACCGAGCGGCCGGCGGAGGCCATCGAGGGCATCGCCTACTTCACGGTGTCGGAGCTGCTCCAGAACGTGTCCAAGCACGCGCAGGCACGTTCCGCCTCGGTGGAGGTGTGGCGCCGGGAGGACCGGCTGCTGCTCCAGGTAAGGGACGACGGGCGCGGCGGGGCGCGGCTGGACGGCGGTACGGGGATGGCGGGGCTCGCGGAGCGCCTGGGGGCGGTCGACGGACTCTTCGTCCTCGACTCGCCGGAGGGCGGTCCGACGACGGTCACGGCCGAACTCCCGTGGCGCGCCCGCCCGACCGGGTAGCCGGAACACCGCCACCACCCCGGCCCGTCGGCCCACAAGGCCGTCGGGCCACCGCGCTGTCCACGAGCCCCAGGCCGTCGGGCTGTCGGGGGGGCGCGAGCCCCCGCCGCCCCGCCCCCGCCCCCAGGTCCGGCCCCCCGCCCCCAGGTAGGGAAAACCCCCCGCCCCAGACGCCCACCTCCCTCATGGTCCGTGGCGGGCCTGGCCGGGAGGCTTGGATGCGTCGAACTCCTCCAGCAGAAACGGACAACAGCGATGGCCACCCACCGCCTCCCCGCCGCGATCCGCGCGCCATTCGAGGGCCGCACCTGGCGCGAGTTCGGCTATCTGGTGCTCGGGCTGCCGCTGAGCGTCGCCTACTTCGCGCTCTCCATCGCCCTGGTCTCGGCCGGTGCGGGCCTTCTGGTCACCTTCCTCGGCATCCCCGTCCTGGCCGGTGCGCTCGCGATGTGCCGCGGCTTCGGCGCCGTCGAGCGGGCCCGGGCGCGCGGTCTGCTCGGACTGGACGTGGCGACGCCCGAGCCGGTGCGGGGCCGTACCGGCGGGGCGATGTCGTGGATGGGGGCGATGCTGAAGAGCGGCGCGTCCTGGCGGCACCTGCTGTACGCGATCCTCCACATGCCGTGGGCGATCTTCGCCTTCACGGTCTCGGTGGCCTTCTGGATGTACGGCTGGGCTCTCTTCACGTACCCGCTGTGGCAGTGGGTGTTCCCGATGTACGCCGGCCAGGACGGCATCCAGCTGTACGGCGACCGGACGCACGCCTTCTATCTGGACTCCCCCTTCGAGATCGCCGTCACCAGCGCCGTCGGCCTGCTCTTCGTGCTCGCCGGACCCTGGATCATCCGCTCGCTGGCGGCCGTCGACCGGCTGATGGTCTCCGGGCTGCTCGGCCCGTCGCGGCTCGCGACCCGGGTCACGGAGCTGGAGACGGACCGGGGCGTGGTCGTGGACACCGCCGCCGCCGATCTGCGCCGCATCGAGCGCGATCTGCACGACGGCGCCCAGGCCCGGCTCGTCGCGCTCGC
>NZ_JBHTTQ010000007.1:0-28275 GCF_042794475.1 Streptomyces sp. NPDC056527 | reverse complement strand
CCATGGATCTGGGGCTGGCGAAGGAGAAGCTGACCGAGGACCCGAAGGCCGCGGCGCGGATGGTCGAGGAGGCGCACGGCGAGGTGAAGACCGCGCTGCAGGAGCTGCGGGACCTGGCCCGGGGCATCCACCCGGCCGTGCTGACCGACCGCGGCCTGGACGCCGCGCTGTCGGCGGTCGCGTCCCGCTGCACGGTCCCGGTGTCCGTCGAGGTCGATCTGCCGGCGCGGCCGGTGCCCGCGATCGAGGGCATCGCCTACTTCACCGTGTCCGAGCTGCTCCAGAACGTGTCCAAGCACTCCGGCGCCCGGCGCGCCTGGGTGGACGTGTGGCGGACGGGCGACCGGATGATGCTGCAGGTCAGGGATGACGGCCGGGGCGGCGCGGACGTCACGGCGGGCAGCGGTCTCGCCGGGCTGACGGAGCGGCTCGGCGCGGTCGACGGGATCCTCGCGGTGGACTCCCCCGCCGGCGGCCCGACGACGATCACCGCCGAACTCCCCTGGCGTGCCTGAGCCACCCACGCGACGGACGCACCGACGAGGCCCCCGTCCGACACACCCCTGAACCCCAAGCCGCCCCGGCGCGTCCCTCTTACTGCGATGCTGGGAGAGATCGCGGAAGAACATCGGGACATGGGGGCTTCAGGTCGTGGAAGACGTGGCGGACAAAGTGCGTGTGGTCATCGCCGAGGATTCAGTGCTGCTCCGTGAGGGCCTGACCCGGCTGCTGACCGACCGGGGGCACGAGGTCGTCGCCGGCGTGGGCGACGGTGAGGCCCTGGTGAAGACGGTGGCCGGTCTCGCCGGTGAGAACGCGCTGCCCGACGTGGTGGTGGCGGACGTACGGATGCCTCCCACGCACACCGACGAGGGCGTGCGAGCCGCGGTGCGGCTGCGCAAGGAGCACCCGGGGCTCGGGGTCCTGGTCCTTTCGCAGTACGTGGAGGAGCAGTACGCCACCGAGCTGCTGGCCGGTTCCAGCCGGGGTGTGGGCTATCTGCTGAAGGACCGGGTCGCCGAGGTCCGCGAGTTCGTGGACGCCGTGGTCCGGGTCGCCAGGGGCGGTACGGCGCTGGACCCGGAGGTCGTGCAGCAGCTGCTCGGCAGGAGCCGCAAGCAGGACGTGCTCGCGAACCTGACCCCGCGCGAGCGGGAGGTCCTCGGGCTGATGGCCGAGGGGCGGACGAACTCGGCGGTCGCGAAGCAGCTGGTGGTGAGCGACGGCGCGGTGGAGAAGCACGTCAGCAACATCTTCCTGAAGCTGGGCCTGTCTCCGAGTGACGGGGATCACCGCCGGGTACTCGCGGTGCTGACCTACCTGAACTCCTGATTACCTGACACCCTGTCAGATAGTCGAGCGGGGATCCGGCCAAGACGGACCTAATACCGAGACAAGCGGGGCCTAGTACCAAAGGACGAGCGGAACGCGACTTTCCCGAAGACTCTGGGGGGCGACAGAACGTGACAATCCATGACGAAGAGGCATCTCAAAACGAGGTCCACGATGCGAGAAGTCCCGGGAAGGCCCCCCTCACCGTCGTAGGGTGGGCCACGGGACGGCCGGTACGCCGACCGTCCCCCGAGCCTTCTCCCGCCTCTGGCGGAGAGACCCTTGCCGCGAGGGAGGTCCAGTTCAGTGACCAGCCAGGTCAGTAGCGAGGCCGGTGAGGCCCTGGTCGGGGAGCAGCGCAGCATCCCCGCAGCGCCCCGCCACGGCGAAGAGAAGGAAGTCCGGCGACTCGATCGGGTGATCATCCGATTCGCCGGCGACTCCGGTGACGGTATGCAGCTGACGGGTGACCGGTTCACCTCCGAGACGGCGTCCTTCGGGAACGACCTCTCGACGCTGCCGAACTTCCCCGCCGAGATCAGGGCCCCCGCCGGCACGCTGCCGGGTGTCTCCTCCTTCCAGCTGCACTTCGCGGACCACGACATCCTGACCCCCGGCGACGCCCCGAACGTGCTGGTCGCGATGAACCCGGCCGCCCTGAAGGCCAACGTCGGCGACGTACCCCGCGGCGGCGAGATCATCGTCAACACGGACGAGTTCGCCAAGCGGGCCATGGCCAAGGTCGGCTACGACACCTCCCCGCTCGAGGACGGCTCGCTGGCGGCCTACCGGGTCCACCCGGTGCCGCTGACCACGCTGACGATCGAGGCCCTGAAGGAGTTCGGCCTGTCCCGGAAGGAGGCCGAGCGCTCCAAGAACATGTTCGCGCTCGGGCTGCTCTCCTGGATGTACCACCGGCCGACCGAGGGCACCGAGACCTTCCTGCGCCAGAAGTTCGCGAAGAAGCCGCAGATCGCCGAGGCCAACGTGGCCGCCTTCCGGGCCGGCTGGAACTTCGGCGAGACGACCGAGGACTTCGCCGTCTCCTACGAGGTCGCCCCGGCGACCCGGGCGTTCCCCACCGGCACGTACCGGAACATCTCCGGGAACCTGGCCCTGTCGTACGGCCTGATCGCCGCCTCCCGCCAGGCCGACCTGCCGCTCTACCTGGGCTCGTATCCGATCACCCCGGCCTCGGACATCCTGCACGAACTCAGCAGGCACAAGAACTTCGGTGTCCGCACCTTCCAGGCCGAGGACGAGATCGCCGGCATCGGCGCGGCGCTCGGCGCGGCCTTCGGCGGCTCGCTCGCCGTCACCACCACCTCCGGCCCGGGCGTGGCGCTCAAGTCGGAGACGATCGGGCTCGCGGTCTCCCTGGAACTGCCGCTGCTCATCGTGGACATCCAGCGCGGCGGCCCGTCGACGGGTCTGCCGACCAAGACCGAGCAGGCCGACCTCCTCCAGGCCATGTACGGCCGCAACGGCGAGGCCCCGGTCCCGATCGTGGCCCCGAAGACCCCCGCGGACTGCTTCGACGCGGCCGTCGAGGCGGCCCGGATCGCGCTCGCGTACCGCACGCCGGTCTTCCTGCTCTCCGACGGCTACCTCGCCAACGGCTCCGAGCCCTGGCGCATCCCCGAGGTCGACGAACTGCCCGACCTGCGGGTCCAGTTCGCCGGCGGCCCGAACCACGAGCTGGAGGACGGCACCGAGGTCTTCTGGCCGTACAAGCGCGACCCGCAGACGCTCGCGCGGCCCTGGGCCGTGCCCGGCACCCCGGGTCTCGAGCACCGCATCGGCGGCATCGAGAAGCAGGACGGCACCGGCAACATCAGCTACGACCCCGCCAACCACGAGTTCATGGTCCGCACCCGGCAGGCCAAGGTCGACGGCATCGAGGTCCCGGACATCGAGGTCGACGACCCGGACGGCGCAAAGACCCTCGTCCTCGGCTGGGGCTCCACCTACGGGCCGATCACGGCGGCCGTCCGCCGGCTGCGGGGGGCCGGTCTGCCGATCGCCCAGGCCCATCTGCGCCATCTGAACCCCTTCCCGAAGAACCTCGGGGAGGTGCTGAAGCGGTACGAGAAGGTGGTCCTCCCGGAGATGAACCTGGGCCAGCTCGCCACCCTCGTCCGGGCCGAGTACCTCGTCGACGCCCGGTCGTACACGCAGGTCAACGGGATGCCGTTCAAGGCCGAGCAGCTCGCTTCGGCCCTCAAGGAGGCCATCGATGAGTGAGTCGCTCCTGAACCTCGTGCCGAAGGCCGAAGCCACCCAGTCGATGAAGGACTTCAAGTCCGACCAGGAGGTGCGCTGGTGCCCGGGGTGCGGCGACTACGCCGTCCTCGCCGCCGTGCAGGGCTTCATGCCCGAGCTCGGCCTGGCGAAGGAGAACATCGTCTTCGTCTCCGGCATCGGGTGCTCCTCCCGCTTCCCGTACTACATGAACACCTACGGGATGCACTCCATCCACGGCCGCGCCCCGGCCATCGCCACGGGTCTGGCCACCTCGCGCCGCGACCTGTCGGTCTGGGTGGTCACGGGTGACGGCGACGCGCTCTCCATCGGCGGCAACCACCTCATCCACGCGCTGCGACGGAACGTCAACCTCAAGATCCTGCTCTTCAACAACCGGATCTACGGTCTGACGAAGGGGCAGTACAGCCCCACCAGCGAGCTGGGCAAGATCACCAAATCGACTCCGATGGGGTCCCTGGACGCGCCGTTCAACCCGGTCTCGCTGGCGATCGGCGCGGAGGCGTCCTTCGTGGCCCGGACGGTCGACTCCGACCGCAAGCACCTCACCGAGGTCCTGCGGCAGGCCGCCGACCACCCCGGCACGGCGCTCGTGGAGATCTACCAGAACTGCAACATCTTCAACGACGGCGCCTTCGAGGTCCTCAAGGACAAGGACCAGGCCCAGGAGGCCGTGATCCGGCTGGAGCACGGACAGCCGATCCGCTTCGGCACGGGCCTGGACAAGGGAGTCGTACGGGACCCGGCCACGGGCGATCTGAAGGTCGTCACGGTCACCCCGGAGAACGAGGGCGCGATCCTGGTCCACGACGCCCACTCCGCCTCCCCGACGACCGCGTTCGCCCTGTCGCGGCTCGCCGACCCGGACACGCTGCACCAGACGCCGATCGGCGTGTTCCGCTCGGTGCGGCGGCCGGTGTACGACACGCTGATGGCCGACCAGCTGGACACGGCGATCGAGCAGCACGGCAAGGGCGACCTGGGGCAGCTGCTCGCGGGCAACGACACCTGGACCGTGGTGGGTTAGCCACCCGTGACACGGAGGTGAGGGGCGCGGACCGCGAGGAGCGGGCCGCGCCCTCACGCCTTCTTCCGGCGCTTCTTCTCGTCCTCCACCACCTTCTCGTACGGGCCGATGTAGCGCGGTGCGCCCCGCTCGATCCGGTACAGGAACAGCTCGTCGTAGTACTTGAACAGCATCACGTTCTGCGCGTCGAAGCCGTACTCCTTCGCGACGCCCTGGAACCTGAACGCCCGCATCGCCCCCCGCACGGCGATCCGCGTGATCTCCAGCCGCTGGCTCGACACCAGTCCCGTCATGCGCTCGGCCAGGCACATCACCGCGTCGTACGCCTCCACCGCGAAGCGCTCGACCGGCGCCGAGCCCGACAGGCCCCAGCGCTTGCGATAGGCGGCGGTGAACGCCTTGGCCGCGGGGACGAGCGCCGGGTCGATGTAGGTGGTGCCGAAGTACCAGCCCTCGGCCGCCGGGCCCGCGACGGAGAAGAACTCCGGCGTCATCGCGTACTCGATGCCGCCGCGCAGACCTCCGTAGCCCTGCAGCTTCAGCTCCTTGGCGCACAGTCCGGCACGGCGGGGGGAGACGCCCCCGAAGAGCACGACGTCGGGACGGGTGGCGAGGGCCTCGCGCACCGCGGGTCCGAAGTCCTCGTCCTTCGCGTCTATCTGATGGATGGTCACCAGCTGGCCCGCGGCGCTCATCGTGCTCTTCACGGAGTTGGCCGTACGCCAGCCGAAGTCCCCCGCCGCCCGGTCCAGCACCACGGCCGTCCGCTTGGAGCCACGCACCAGGGCGAAGCTGGTGACGGGCAGTTGCAGCATGTCGTGCTGGACGCGCAGCTCGCGATAGACGGGGCTGACGCTCGGAAGGGCCAGGTCGCCCTGGTCGATGCCGACGGCGACGGCCGCGAAGACCAGCTTGCTCGCGAAGTACGCGTCGGCGGCGGCGACCACGGTGTCGCGGGTGGTCGGGCCGATCACGGCCATGACGGCCGCGTCGTTCACGAACTCCCGCGCCACGGCTCCGGCCCGTCTCGGGTCGCCCTCGTCGTCCCGTACCTTCAGCGCCAGGTCGAAGGGCCGGTCGGAACGGGCGTTGAAGGTCTCGACGGCCAGTCTCGCGCCGCGCTCCTGGGCGCGTCCGTCCGCCGCACGGGTCCCGCTCAGATCGGTCTGGACGCCGATCGTGTACGCGGACAGGGGCGCGGGCGGCCCGCCGGCCGACGGGCTCCCGGGGGTGCGGTTCACGAGCCAGGCCGTCAGCCCGCCGGCCCCGGCGACGGCCGCCGCAGAGCCGAGCGCCAGGAAGCGGCGCCGTGACGGCGAGGTGCGGGCCGGTTCCGTGGAGGGCACCACGACGGTCGGCTCCGCCACGGGCAGGTCCAGGACGCGGGCGGAGCGTTCGGCGATCAGCGCCGGCAGCCCCGGCGGCAGCCAGTCGCCGGCGGAGCCGTCCGCAGGGCCGAGAGAGGCCCGTACGTCCGCCGCCGTGGGCCGGTCCGCGGGGTCCTTGGCCAGGCAGGCGGTCACCAGTGGCAGCAGTGTCTCCGGTACGTCGTCGAGATCGGGTTCCTCGTGGACGGTGCGGTACACGACCGCGGCCACCCCGCCGGTACCGAAGGGACGTCGACCGGTCGTCGCGTACGCGAGCACGCACCCCAGCGAGAAGACGTCGCTCGGCGGACCGACCTCGTCGGAGCCGGTGACGCGCGCCTGCTCGGGGGCGAGGAAGCCGGGTGTTCCGATCATCGCGTCGGTGGCGGTGAGGGCGGTGGCCCCGGCCGACCGGGCGATGCCGAAGTCGATCAGGCGGGGTCCGTCGAGGGCGAGCAGGACGTTGCCCGGCTTGACGTCGCGGTGGACGAGTCCGGCCTCGTGCATGTCGGTGAGGGCGTCGGCGAGCCGGGCGCCGAGGGCCCGTACGGTCGGCTCGGGCAGGGCGCCGTGGAGGCCGACCGCCTCGGCGAGCGAGGGGCCGGGCACGAACTCGGTGGCCAGCCACGGCTCCCGGGCCTCCGGGTCGGAGCCGAGGACGCGGACCACCCAGTGGCCGGTGATCCGCTCGGCGACCCGGGCCTCCCGCCGGAACCGCTCCCGGAAGCCCGGGTCGGCGGCATGCTCGGCCAGGATCAGCTTGAGCGCGGCGAGCGCGCCGCCGGCGGACCGGGCGAGGTAGACCACGCCCATGCCGCCGGAGCCGAGTCGGCCGAGCAGGCGATAACCGGCGATCGCCGACGGATCGGCGGGGCGGAGGGGCCGCACCTCTCAGACCTGTCTGTTCTTCGGCGGGCCCGAGGGGGCGAACTCCAGCGGTTTGTACCGTCCGTTCTCCACGACGTAGACGAAGGTTCCGGACGCGGCCAGCTGCCCGCTCTCGGGATCGAAGACGTAGCCGCCCATGGCGCCCGTGTACTTGGCCTTGCGCAGAGCGGAGACGAGCGTCCTGCGGTCGGGGCGCTTCCCGCCCTTCGCCGCCTTCTCGACCTCCTGGAGCAGGAGGTTGACCATGTCGAAGTTCTCGCCCGTGTAGAAGTCGGGGGCCGTGCCGTACCGCTTCCGGTGCGCGCCGACGAGGGCGGACGCCTCCGTGCGGGTCGTGGGGTCGACGACCGGTGCGCCGAGGATCCAGCCCTCCGCCGCGCCCCCCGCCTCCGCCAGGAACCGGGGCCCGAAGACGTGCTGCCCGGCGGCCCTCATGCCGGTGAAGCCGAGTTCGTCGAGCGCGCGGGCGGCGAGGACGGCGCTCGGAGTGAGACCGCAGTGGACGTAGGCGTCCATGCCCTCCGCCATCATGCCGCCGAGCACCCGCTTGTAGTCGGTCGTGGGCCCGGGGACGACACGGGGAACGGCGACGACCTTCCCCTGCCGGAAGGCGAAGTTCGCGCCGCCGATGTACTGCCAGGCGTAGGTGTCGTCGGTCCGCTCCTGGAGGATGCCGGGCCGGATGCTCCGGGTCTTCGTCAGGACGTAATAGGCGAGGCCGCTGCCCGCGAGGATGTGCTGCGGGCAGGCCTGCACCATCGAGAGCCCCTGGCCGCCCGCCGGATTGGTCAGCAGGTTCAGCCCGGCCGAGACCGTGATCACGGGCAGGAGCGCCTCGTCGTAGGCGGGGAGGGCGGCCAGTCCCGTGTAGTCGGAGGTGGGCCCGATGATCCCGAGGACGTCGGGGTCGCCGGTGAGGACGCGGGCCGCGGCCAGGGCCCTGTTGCTGTCGCCGCCGTCGTCGGAGACCTTGACTTCGAGCGTGAACGGCTTGTCCGCACGGGCGTTGAACTGCTCGACGGCGAGCCGGACGCCGCGCTCTTGCGCGCGGCCGATGTCCTTGGCGGGGCCGGTCAGGTCGGCATGCACGCCGACGACCCAGCGCCGCTTCTTCGGCGCGGGGGCCGCGTTCCCGCCCTTGCCGTCGTCCCGTAGCGCGGCCCAGGCGCCGATGCCGCCTCCTGCCGCGAGGACGGTCGCGCCCGAGGCGAGGAGCAGGAACTTCCTTCTGCCGGGAGCGGGTTGGCCGGCGGTGTCCGACGAGGCCCCGTGCTCGGTGGCGTCGATCTCGGGCAGGGCGAGCATCGCCCCCGAGCGCTCGGCGATGGTCCGTACGACGGGGGCGGGCAGCCAGTCGGCGGCGGCGCCCGGGGCGTCCTCCGTGAGGCGGGCGGTGATCTCCTCGGCTGTGGGCCGCCGGGCGGGGTCCTTGGCGAGGCAGGCGCGCAGGAGGTCCAGGAGCCCCTCCGGTACGCCGGTGAGGTCGGGCTCGTCGTGGACGGTGCGGTACAGCAGCGCGTCGACCGCTCCCGTACCGAAGGGCGGGCGTCCGGTGGACGCGTGGGCGAGGAGGCAGCCGAGCGCGAAGACGTCGCTGGCCGCGCCGATCTCGGCGCCGCGGGCCTCGGCCTGTTCGGGGGCGAGGAAGCCGGGCGTGCCGACGACCATGTCGGTGGAGGTGAGCGCGGTCTCCCCCGTCGACCGGGCGATGCCGAAGTCGATGAGGCGCGGGCCGTCGACGGCGAGCAGCACGTTGCCGGGCTTGACGTCGCGGTGGACGAGCCCGGCCTCGTGCACGGCGGCCAGCGCGCGGGCGAGCGCGCCGCCGAGGATCCGTACGCTCCGCTCGGGCAGCGGACCGTGCGCCGAGACCGCCTCACCGAGCGAGGGCCCGGGGACGAAGGCGGTCGCCATCCAGGGCTCGGGGGCGTCCGGGTCGGCGCCCGTGACGGGGACGGCCCAGGGGCTGGCGACCCGGCGGGCGGCCTCGACCTCACGGCGGAAGCGGGCACGGAAGTCGGCCTGGTCGGCCTGGTCGGCGTGGGTGACCTTCACGGCGGCGAGTTCGCCGTTGTCCGTACGGCCGAGGTAGACCACGCCCATGCCGCCGGCGCCGAGCCGGCCGAGGAGCCGGTAACCGGCGATCGACGACGGGTCGGAGGCCAGCAACGCCTGGAGGCCACCGGGCCGATGCGCCGACCGCGAATCCGGCCGGGCTCCCGGCGGGGGCTCGGGCTGGGAGTCCGCCTGCGGATCAGGCTGGGGATCCGGCTGCAAATCGGGCTGCCCGTCGGGCAGGTGCGCCGACCGGGGATCCTGCCGCGGATCCGGGCGGGGATCCGGCTGCGGATCCGGGCGGGGATCGGGCTGCGGATCCGGCTGGGAGTCCGGCCGCGGATCCGGCTGCCCGTCGGGCAGGTGTGCCGACCGGGGATCCTGCCGCGGATCCGGACGGGGATCCGGCCGCCCGTCGGGCAGGTGCTCCGGTCGAGGATCGGGCTGCGGATCCGGCTGGGCGGTGGGGCTCATGACTGGACCTCCAGCGCGTCTTCGGCGCGACCGACCATGGCGACGAGGGCCTGGATCTGCGCGCCGTCGAGATCCTTGCCGATGTGGCCGGGCGCGCCCTTCACGACGGCGGCGACGGTGATCTGCCCGACGCGGGACTGGTACCAGGAGTACGTCTGCTCGCCCTGGACAGCGTCGTTGACGTACTTCCCCGCCTCTCTGAGCGAGTCCACGGCCGTGTAGTTTCCGCCGACGCCGAAGGGGCTGCCGAGGGACATCAGGCCGGTGATCCGTTCCCCGTCGCGCAGTCGCTGGTCGGGGCAGCGGAGCGCCTCTTCCAGGGTCTGGGCCATCTCCCAGTCGGCGTCCGTCTCGGTGCGGTGGACGACGACGGTCGCGGAGACCCTCAGCAGCCCCCTGCCGGCCGACGCGGGGATCTCGCTGTAGGCGGTGACGCTGTAGAGCACGCTCCCCGGGCGCGTGCCGGTCTCCCAGGTGCACTGCGCGCCGAGCACGGGCCAGTAGTCGTCGGCGCTGAGGTGCGGGGTGCGCTTGACGTAATCCGAGCCCCAGGATTCGGGGCCCGCGACGATCGCGAGGGCGAGCCGCTTGGCTTCGGCCGCGCTCTTCGGGGCGCGCTTCGGGTCCGCGCTGAAGGGGAGCTTCGTGGGCGTGACGGGTGGCTCCGTCGAGCTGTCGGTGGGTGGTGCCTGCGAGGTCGGACCCGTCTTCCCCCGCGCCTGTTCGCCGTCGTCCCCGGAGCCGGAGCATCCGGTCAGGATCAAGCCGCAGGCGAGTAAGCCCCCGCATGCGCGCAGCACTCTTCGGTACCCGTACGTCACGTTTCCCCCACGCACGCTCACACTTGCCCCCAGTGGTGAGCAGATCGTACGACGTGTCGGGTCCAACCCGCCCTGGTTACAACATCATTGAGGCGATCCCGTAGCCGCTTCGCGACGCGCCTCGTCGTAGCGGGCGCGGGCTTCCTGGACGGCCGGGACCCTCTCGTCGGCCCAGCGGGCCAGCTCCCGGACCTGGCGGGCGGCCTCCTCGCCCAGCTCGGTGAGGCTGTAGTCGACGCGGGGCGGGATGACCGGCTTGGCGTCGCGGTGGACGAAGCCGTCGCGCTCCAGGGTCTGGAGGGTCTGGGTGAGCATCTTCTCGCTGACGCCGCCGACGCGTCGGCGCAGCTCACTGAAGCGGTACGAACGCTCCCGCAGCGCGATCAGGATCAGGACCCCCCATCGGCTGGTGACGTGTTCCAGGACGAGCCGTGACGGGCACATGGCTCCGTCGACGTCCGCCAGCAGGCTCTTCTGGTCACTTACTCCCATACCAGTACCTTACTTCAAAGTGGGTACTTTCGAATAGTTGGCGCCCCTCGTACGGTGAGTGCATCACCCCGCGAGCAAGGAGATCACCATGAGCATCGTCGTCACCGGAGCCACCGGACAGCTCGGCCGTCTCGTCGTCGACGAGCTGCTGACCCGGGTTCCCGCCGCGTCCGTGGCCGCCGTCGTCCGCGACAAGGCCAAGGCGGCCGACCTCGCCGAGCGCGGCGTCGAGCTGCGGATCGCCGACTACGGCAAGCCCGAGACCCTGGCGGGCGCCTTCGCCCCCGGCGACCGGGTGCTGCTGATCTCCGGCAGCGAGGTCGGGCAGCGCGTGGCCCAGCACACCGCCGTGATCGACGCGGCCGAGGCGGCCGGCGTCGCCCAGCTCGCCTACACCGGCGTCCTCGGCGGACCGGAGGCCGACTTCGACCTGGCCGCCGAGCACCGGGAGACCGAGCGGCGGATCCTGGACTCCGGCCTGCCGTACACCTTCCTGCGCAACGGCTGGTACACCGAGAACTACACCGCCAACCTCGCCCCCGTCCTCGCACACGGCGCCGTCGTCGCCAACGCCGGCGAGGGCCGGGTCGCCTCCGCCACCCGCGCCGACTACGCCGCCGCGGCCGCCGCGGTGCTGACCGGCCCGGCCGAGGCGCACCTGAACACCGCGTACGAACTGAGCGGCGACGTCGCCTGGTCGCTGGCCGAGTACGCGGCCGAGGTCGCCCGCCAGACGGGCCGGGAGATCGCGTACAGCAACGTCCCGGCCGAGACGCACGAGGAGATCCTGACCGGTGCGGGCGTCCCGCCGTTCTTCGCCGCGATCCTCGTGGACGTCGACAAGGCCATCGAGCGCGGGGCGCTCGCCGGGCGGACCGGCGACCTGTCCCGTCTGATCGGCCGCCCGACCACCCCGCTCGCCGAGACGATCGCCGAGGCCCTCACCCAGAAGTCATGACCGTATTGCGGTACGGACATGACAGCCTGCCCTGTGCGGCGCTACCTTCGACGGAACAGCGCGGCGCAGGGCAGGAGATTCGGTGAAGGAAGACAACGAGGGACGAGCAGGGCTTCTGTACGGGATCGGCGCCTACGGCATGTGGGGGCTCGTCCCGCTCTTCTGGCCACTCCTCAAGCCGGCCGGGGCGGTCGAGATCCTCGCCCACCGGATGGTGTGGTCGCTGGCCGTCGTCGGCATCGCGCTCCTCGCGCTGCGCCGCTGGGGCTGGATACGCGAGCTGGTGCGAAGCCCGCGCAAGCTGGGCCTCATCACGTTCGCCGCGACGGTCATCACCGTCAACTGGGGCGTCTACATCTGGGCCGTCAACGCCGGCCAGGTCGTCGAGGCGTCCCTCGGCTACTTCATCAACCCGCTCGTCACCATCGCCCTGGGCGTGCTGCTCCTGAAGGAGCGACTGCGGCCCCCGCAGTGGGTGGCGGTCGGCGTCGCCGCCACGGCCGTCCTCGTCCTCTCGATCGGCTACGGGCGCCCACCGTGGATCTCGCTGATCCTGGCCTTCTCGTTCGGCGTCTACGGCCTGGTGAAGAAGAAGGTCAACATCGGCGGCCTGGAGTCGCTGGCCGCAGAGACCGCCGTCCAGTTCCTGCCCGCCCTCGCCTATCTGCTGTGGCTCGGCACGCAGGGCTCGGCCACCTTCGGCACCGAGGGCGCGGGACACGCGGCCCTCCTCGCCGCGACCGGAATCGTCACCGCCGTGCCCTTGGTCTGCTTCGGCGCTGCGGCCATCCGCGTGCCGCTGTCGACGCTGGGGCTGCTCCAGTACCTGGCTCCGGTCTTCCAGTTCAGCCTGGGCGTCCTGTACTTCCACGAGGCGATGCCGCCGGAGCGCTGGGCGGGCTTCTCCCTGGTGTGGCTCGCGCTGACGATCCTGACCTGGGACGCGCTGCGGACGGCGCGGCGGAACAGGGCGGAGGCGGAAGCGCTGGCCAGGACCGTCGTGGACCGCGCCCTGGCCGACGCCACGGCCGAGGGCACCGCGACCGGACCCGCCGGGCCCGGGACCGCGGCCGTCCCCACGACCTCGGCCCCGCCCGCACGCTGACCACCGCCCCGTGCCCCGGCCCTCGGAGGAGATCTCCGAGGGCCGGGGCATGTGTGCGTCACGCGGTCAGGAGACGGTGACCTTGGGCGCCGTTTCCGGAACCCCGGACAGGTGGACCGCCCTGGGCTCCCGTACGCCGGTGGCCGCGACCGCCGCACCGATCGCCACCATGGCCAGCGGCACCACCAGCGCCGCCCGGAAACCGTCGAGGCCACCGCCGGCGATGCCGTACACCGCGGTCACCGCCGAGATGCCGACCGCCGAACCGAACTGCACCGCGGTCGTCAGCAGCCCGCTCGCGAGCCCCTGCTCCTCCTCCGCGATGCCGTCGGTGGCGGCGATGGTCAGCGGTCCGTACGCGAGGGCGAAGGCGAGCCCGGTCAGCAGCAGGGTCGGGAACATCGCCGCGTACGACCAGTCCGGGCCGACCGGCAGGAACAGCGCGTACGAGCCGATCGCGAGCACGAACCCGCCGAGGATCACCCGGGCGTTGCCGAACCGCGCCACGAGCCGCGGGGTCAGCGTCGGGGCGAGGATCGCGTCGACGCCCATGACGAGCAGGGCGAACGCGGTCTCCAGGGAGGACCAGCCACGCAGCTCCTGGAGGTAGAGCGTCGCGACGAACTGGAAGCCGAAGAACGAGCCGACGAACAGCAGCGCCCCGAGGTCGGCCCGGACGGTGGACGCCTTGCGGAGCAGACCGAGGCGTACGAGCGGGGCGGTGGCCCGGCGTTCGACGGCGACGAAGACGCCCGCGAGGACGAGGCCGACGGCGACGACGAGCGCGGTCAGCCACCAGCCGTCGAGGCCGTGCTCCAGCCGGACGATCCCGAAGGCGAGCAGCAGCATGGCCCCCGCGGCCGTCAGCGCGCCTGCCAGGTCGAAGCCGCCGGGCACCTTCTCGGGCCGCGCCTCCTTGGGGACGAGCCGCAGCGCGGCGAGCAGGACGGCGGCGGCGAGCAGGACCGGCGCGAAGAACACCCAGCGCCAGCCGAGCTGGGTGAGCAGCCCGCCGATGACGAGTCCGAGGGTGAAGCCTCCGGCGGCCGTCCCCGCGAAGACCAGCAGCGCCTGGTTGCGCTGCGGGCCCTCCTCATAGGAGGTGGTGATGATCGACATCGCGGCGGGGGTCATGAACGCGGCGGCGACGCCGGTCACGAAGCGGGCCGTGATCAGCATCCAGCCCTCGGTCGCGAAGCCGCCGAGTCCGGAGAAGAGCAGGAAGACGGTGAGCCAGCCGAGGAACATCCGGCGGCGGCCGAGGAGGTCGGCGGCGCGCCCCCCGAGGAGGGTGAAGCCGGCGTAGCCGAGGACGTACGCCGACATCACCCAGGCCGCGGTGCCGGTGGACAGCTCCAGATCGGATCTGATGCTCGGCACCGCCACGGCGAGCATGGCGACGTCGATGCCCTCCAGGAAGATCGTTCCGCAGAGGACCAGGAGGAGGGCCCAGGCGCGTGCGGGCATGGATGCGGACATGGCTGTCTCCAGGCAGGAAGGGGGAAGGTCGGTTACCGGCCAGAGGGTCGGTTCCCTCTTGTAACCACCTGCATCCTGCGGCAGCATCCGGTGCCATGGAAGAAGGCACTTTGAAGTCACCGAGTCACTGCGAAGTCACCTACGCCGAGGGCCAGGAGGGCGACACGGACCCCTTCCAGTGGGACACGCGGGAGGACTGCGAGGTACGCCAGATCCTCGACCGGGTCGCCGACAAGTGGTCCTTGCTGGTCATCGCCCTGCTCGACCGCCGCAAGCTGCGCTTCACGGAGCTGCGGCGGGAGATCGACGGGATCAGCCAGCGCATGCTGACGGTCACGCTGCGCCAGTTGGAGCGGGACGGCCTGGTGAAGCGGACGGTGCATCCCGTGGTGCCGCCGCGCGTGGAGTACGAACTGACGCCGCTGGGCGGGACGTTGCACACGACGATCCGCTCGCTGGTGACATGGACCGAGCGCCACCAGAACGAGATCGCGGCGGCGCGCGCGACGTACGACGCGAAGGAGGCGGCGGAGGCGGCCGCGGTCTGACCCGGAGCGCGGCGCCTCGGGGCGCCCACGGCAGCGCGGCGCCTCGGGGCGCCTACGGCAGCGCCGCGCCTCCCTCGCCCTGCGCGCGGGCGCGGTGCGCCCGCACCTTGTGCCGGTTGCCGCAGCGCTCCATGGCGCACCAACGGCGGCGCCCGGGGCGGGAGGTGTCGACGAACAGCAGGGCGCAGTCGTCGGCGCCGCATACGCGGATCCGGTCGGCGTGGGGGCCCGTGAACAGGTCGACGGCGTCGCGGGCGACCGTCGAGAGCAGCGCGGTCGCGGTGGCCCCCGGAGCCCAGGCGTGTGCCCCGTCGGCGGTCATGCGCGGGACCAGCGGCGGCCGGGCCGCGGCCTCGTTGACGAGCGCGAGGCCCTCCGGCGCGTAGGCGTGGCCGTTCGTGCGGGCGTGGGCGAGCCCCCACAGGGCGTCCCGCACCTCCCGTACCCGCGCCAGCTCGCGCGCCGAGACCGTCACGTCGAGTCCGGGCCCGAGCCGGCACCGCCGGACCCAGTCCCGCAGCCCCTCCGCCGAGCAGAGGACCTCGAACCGCGCGGCCACCGGACCGGGACCCCCCGTGAGCAGCAGCTCCAGACAGAGCGCGCCCGCGTCGAAGCGGAACACCTGCCCATCGGGGTGAATCAGGGTCATTCCTGTTGTCGCCGGGATCACGGAACCACTATAACTGGTTACATGACCGCACTCCATTGGAAGCTCGTGATCGACGCCGCCGACCCGCACGCCCAGGCCGCGTTCTGGGCCGGCGCCCTCGGCTATCTGGAGGAGGACAACAGCGCCCACATCAAGCGCCTTCTCGACCTCGGCGCGCTCCCGCCCGACCTGACCGTCACCGTCTCCGGCCGTCTCGCCTTCCGCGATCTGATCGCCGTACGCCACCCGGACGACCCCTACGAGGAGGCGACCGGCATCGGCCACGGCCGCCGGATCCTCTTCCAGCGCGTCCCGGAGAAGAAGACCGTCAAGAACCGCCTCCACCTGGACGTCCACGCGGCCCAGGGCACCCGGGACTCGGAGGTCGAGCGCCTGGAGTCCCTGGGCGCCTCGGTCCACCGCAGGGTGGAGGAGCCGGCGGGCACCTGGGTGGTCATGCAGGACCCGGAGGGCAACGAGTTCTGCGTGCAATGAGCGTCAGGAGCGGCGCACCTCGAACTGGAAGCAGCCGTACTCGACGGCCCTGACGTGCACGAGCTCCACCCGGGGGTCGGCGAACGCCTCCGCGAAGGCCTTGTCGAAGCCCTCGGTCGCCTCGGCCGGGATCTCCAGGAGCCGGCCGCCGACGATCCGCCCCTCGGAGTCGTAGCGGCGCAGGGTGCGCAGAGCGCCGGGGCGGTCGAAGGGGTACGCCTCCGGGCCCGCCTCCGGCCCGGCGCACTCCTCGGCATGGATGAAGACCGGCCCCTGCTCGTCGTACGCCCCGGGTTCCGCCCCCGTCCCGGCGGCCCAGCGCCGCAGCGGGGCGTACGAGACGAGCGCGATCCTCTCCCCCTCCGAGAAGGGCCGCAGACAGCAGCGCAGCGGACTCCCGCCCTCGGTGGCGGTGTACGGGACACAGGGCTGCCCGGCGTCGTCCACGGCCCGGAGTTCGGCGAGGGCGGCGGGCTCGATGGGGCGTGCGGTGTAAGTGGTCATGGGCCCAGCCTCACGCGCCCGCACGGGACGCGCTGGCGGCATTCGGACGCCGCGTTCCGGGTGAGGGCGTCCCCGCGTGGTGATCCGGCTCACAGAAGCGCGGATCCCGCTCGCGGATGTCACACCCGTCGGTCGCGCGGTGTCTCAAGGGCGAAGGGCGGACACCGAGAAGCGGAGGAGACACCATGACCAGGAACACGAAGGTCGTCGTGATCGGCGGCGGATACTCCGGCGTGATGGCGGCCAATCGACTGACCCGGCGCGACGACGTGACCGTGACGCTGATCAACCCGCGCGCCGCCTTCGTCGAACGGATCCGGCTGCACCAGCTGGTGGGCGGGTCCGACGACGCCGTCGTCGAGTACCGCAAGGTCCTGGCCGAGGGCGTCGGTCTGGTCGTCGACAGCGTGACCCGGATCGACGCGGCCGAGCGCAGCCTGGCCCTGGGGAGCGGCGGCACGGTCGACTACGACTACCTCGTCTACGCGGTGGGCAGCGGCAGCGCCGACCCGCACGTGCCCGGAGCCGCCGAGTTCGCCTACCCGATCGCCGCTCTGGAGGAGGCCGAGCGGCTGCGGTCGGCCGTCGAGGCCGCGCCCGTATCGGCCGCGGTGACCGTCGTCGGAGGCGGTCCGAGCGGCATCGAGACCGCCGCCGAGCTGGCGGAGACGGGCCGCACGGTGACCCTGGTGTGCGGCGAGGTCCTCGGTCCGTATCTGCACCCTCGGGGCCGGCGCTCGGTCGCCGGGCGGATGACCGAACTCGGTGTGACCGTGATCGAGGGCCCCGAGGCGAAGGTGACGGCGGTGACGCGCGACGCCGTGCTGCTCGCCGACGGCCGCGAGCTGCCGAGCCGCGTGACCATCTGGGCCGCCGGGTTCGGCGTGCCGGACCTGGCGGTCCGCAGCGGGCTGAGCACCGACGCCCTGGGCCGCCTGCGCACGGACGAGACCCTGACGAGCGTGGACGACGAACGCATCGTCGCCGCCGGCGACTCGGCGGCCCCGTCGGACCTGCCGTTCCGGATGGGCTGCCAGTCCGCGGTCCAACTGGGCCCGCAGGCAGCCGAGACCGTGCTCAGCCGGATCGCGGGTGAGCGGCCCGCGCCCATCGACGTGGGTTTCGCCGGCCAGTGCATCAGCCTGGGGCGCCGCTTCGGCGTCTTCCAGGTCTCCCACAGGGACGACACCCCGAAGAAGCTCCACCTCGGCGGGCGCCCGGGCGCCAAGCTCAAGGAGCTCATCTGCAGGAGCACCGTCTGGCAGCTGGGGTACGAGGCGCGCAAGCCCGGTGTGCGCACCTGGTGGGCCAAGGACGACACGCGCCGGGAGAAGCTGACCCGCGTCGCGTCCGAGACCCCGCTCACCCTGCGGTGAACACCGTCGCGCGGGCGATCCGGCCTGAACCCTGTTGACCTCAACCGCGGTTGAGCTCCTACGGTCGTCCGGACGAAGGGAGTTCGACCATGACGACATTGGTGACGGGTGCCACGGGGAACACCGGGCGGCACGTGGTGGCGGAGCTGGTCCGCCGAGGAGAGCGGGTACGGGCACTGACACGGGCCCCGGCCGGCGCCGCGGGACGGTTACCGGCCGGGGTGGAGCTGGCGGCCGGCACGCACACGGCGCCGGAGGGTTTGGACGCCGCCCTCGACGGCGTCAGCCGTCTGCACATCACGGTGACGGCGGGCCTCGCCGAGGTCGGTCCCGAGTTGGTGCGGCGGGCGGTGGGCGCCGGGGTGCGGCGCATCACCGTGCTGTGGGGCGGTTTCGTGGGCCCGGTCGAGAAGGCGGTGGCCGACTCGGGTGTGGAGTGGACGCGCCTGGAACCGCAGGAGTTCATGTCCAACACGCTGACCTGGATCGACTCGATCCGGGCCGAGGGGATCGTCCGCGAGCCGTACGACTTCCCCAGCGCGCTCGTCCACGAGGCCGACATCGCGGCGGTCGCCGCGGCCGCGCTGCTCGACGACGGCCATCACGAGCGCGCCTACAACCTCACCGGGCCGGAGGCGCTGACCCCGCGCGAGCGGATCGCCGTCCTGTCCCGGGCGACCCGCCGTGACATCGGCTTCGTCCCGATCACCCACGAACAGGCCGTCGACAGGCTGCTGGCCACCGGCGTGCCCCGGGCGGACGCCGAGTACGTCGTCGGGTGGTACGCCGCCGCCGCCGAGGACTCCACGACCGTCGTGGACACCGTGGAGCGGGTCACCGGTCGCCCGGCGCGCACGTTCGCCCAATGGGCGGCCGAGCACGCGGACCGCTTCTAGGGCCTTCGGACGCCGGACTCGTCGTCGAAAGGCCCGGTCGTCGGGACCGTCCGATGAGCGAACGCCCCTGACCGGTTTCCGCTCTTGACGGCGAGTCACCTCCGCATTGAACATTCAGCACGCACAGACGTACGTCGCACAATCGCACCATGCACAGCTCCAGCGCCTCGTGGCTCCCAAGCCGCGGGGCGTCTCGCACGTTTCCGTCCCATCCCCGTTCGGAATCCGGAGCCCCCACATGAAGTTCTCCGTGCCCAGACGCGCCGCCGCGCTCTCCGCCGTCGCCGCGCTCGCGCTCGCCGGGTTCACCGGCGCCTCCGCGAACGCGGCCCCCTCGGCGGTCGCCGCGCCCGACATCCCGCTCGCCAACGTCAAGCAGCACCTCACCGACCTCCAGTCGATCGCCTCCGCCAACGGCGGCAACCGCGCCCACGGCCGTACCGGCTACAAGGCGTCCATCGACTTCGTGAAGGCCAAGCTGGACGCGGCCGGATACACCACCACCGTCCAGCAGTTCACCTCCAGCGGAGCCACCGGCTACAACCTGATAGCCGACTGGCCGGGCGGTGACCCGAACCAGGTCCTCATGGCCGGAGCGCACCTCGACTCCGTCACCTCCGGCGCCGGCATCAACGACAACGGCTCCGGTTCCGCCGCCGTCCTCGAGACCGCGCTCGCGGTCTCCCGGGCGGGATTCCAGCCCACGAAGCACCTCCGCTTCGGCTGGTGGGGCGCGGAGGAGCTCGGGCTCGTCGGCTCGAAGTACTACGTGAACAACCTGCCGACGGCCGAACGCTCCAAGGTCACCGGCTACCTGAACTTCGACATGATCGGCTCGCCGAACCCGGGCTACTTCGTCTACGACGACGACCCGACGATCGAGCAGACCTTCAAGGACTACTTCGCCGGCCTCGGCGTGCCCACCGAGATCGAGACCGAGGGCGACGGCCGCTCCGACCACGCCTCGTTCAAGAACGTCGGCATCCCCGTCGGCGGTCTGTTCACCGGCGCCAGCCGGGTGAAGTCCAGCGCCCAGGTGCAGAAGTGGGGCGGTACGGCCACGGCCTTCGACCGCTGCTACCACTCCTCCTGCGACTCGACGTCGAACATCAACGACACCGCCCTCGACCGCAACAGCGACGCCGTCGCCCACGCGATCTGGACGCTGTCGGCCGGTACGACCACCCCGCCGCCCGGCAAGGTCTTCGAGAACACGGCGGACGTGTCGATCCCGGACAACGGCGCCGCGGTGACCTCCACCGTCGATGTCACCGGCATCACCGGCAACGCGCCCTCCACCCTCAAGGTGGACGTGAACATCGTCCACACCTACCGCGGTGACCTCGTCGTCGACCTCGTCGCCCCCGACGGGTCCGTCTACAACGTGCACAACCGGTCCGGCGGCAGCGCCGACAACCTCGTCCAGACCTACACCGTGAACGCCTCCTCGGAGGTCGCCAACGGGGCCTGGAAGCTGCGGGTCCAGGACCGGGCCGCGCAGGACACGGGCTACATCAACAGCTTCAAGCTGACGTTCCCGTAACGGCAGAACTCCCGGGTGGGTCGGTGACCATCGCCCCCGACCCGCCCGGGGTCCCAACGCGCCTTACTTCGCGGCGTTCGCCGCGTCCACCAGCGCGTCCTTCGTGACCGCGCCGGCGTACACCTTGCCGTCGTCCGTCATCAGCACGTTGACGATCTTCGTCTTGAAGACCGTGCCCGAACCGAACTTCCCGGTGACCTTGTCCCCGAGGGCGTCCAGGAAGCCCTGGACCTCCTTCGGAGCCTCGTCCGTCTTCGGGGCGGGGGCGCCGGTGTCGAACGTCGCGATCGAGGTCCAGCCCTCGCCGATCACGTTCGGCCCCTCGCCGCCGCCGAGGTCCCCCAGGCCGCCGAACTGCTTCCCGAACTCCTTCCCGAAGTCCTCGGGGGCCTTCTCGTTCTCCGGCCCGCCCTCCGTCACCTTGGCGCCCTTCGGCGCCTTGAAGTCGAACGTCGACGCCGCCGGCTTGCCGAAGTCGACCTTCGTGAAGCCCGCGTCCACCACCGGCTTGCCGCCGTCGACCGAGGAGAGGGTGAACTTCAGCGGGGTGCCGTTCTGCGCGTCCACCGCGACCTTCACCGACTCGACCATCGAGCCGCTCTGCTTCGGCTTGATGACGAGCTGGTACGCGTCCCGGCCGGCCACCTTCGCCGTGCCGCCGACCGTGATCGACGTGGTGCCGTCCGCGGCCTTCAGGATCTCGTCGGCGAGCTCCTTCGGCGTGGCCGGAAGCTCCTTCTCCGGCGCCTTGTCGGCCCCGTCCGCCTTCTCGTGGAAGACCTCGTTCGACTTGCTGTCGTAGCCCCACACGTCGTCGCCGTTGTGGATGAGGCTGTACTCGTCCGAGCCGTCCAGGATCGTCAGCTTCTGCCGGTCCGGGCCGTCGGCGGCCACGCGCAGCGTGTGCGTGCCCGAGACGAGCTGCGTCAGCTTCTCCTGCGGGTCGGCGGAAGCGGAGCCCGAGCCGCCGCCGAGGGAGCCGGCCAGGCCCGCCACCGACGGCAGGCCCAGGTCGGTGCTCACCTTGAACGTGCCGGACAGCGTCTGCGTCTCCGACGCCGCGATCTTCTCGATCAGCTGCTGGGCCGTGATCTCCGGCAGGTCCGGGTCACCGGACGCCGCGAGAGCCGGTACGAGCCCGATGGTCGCAGCGGCCACTCCGGCCACCGCGACCGGGACGATGTAGCGGCTCGCCTTACGGTTGTCTGCCATGGTCTGTCCCTACCTCCGTGGTCGATGACTCCATCTGACCAAAGACGGAAGGCCGAATCGTCAGCCCCCGGGCGCAACCTGGCGTACTGCTGAGGGATGACCCGACCCTGAGACGCCCTAGCCCGCGCGGTGGACCACCGCGTCGCAGAGTTCCTGCAGAGCCGACTTGGCGTACCCCTCGGGCAGCGGGGCCAGCATCGCCCGCGCCTCCTCGGCGTAGCGCACGGTGTCCCGGCGGGCCTGCTCCAGGGCGGGGTGGACGCGCAGCCGTCGCAGGGCCTCCGCGTGGCGTGCGTCGTCGCTGAGGTCGCTGTCGACGAGCTCGACCAGCTCCACGTCCTCCTGGCGCCCGTGGGCCGCCGCGGCGGCGCGCAGGTGGAGCACCGGCAGGGTCGGGATGCCCTCGCGCAGGTCCGTGCCGGGGGTCTTGCCGGACTCGTGGGAGTCGGAGGCGATGTCGAGGACGTCGTCGGCGAGCTGGAAGGCGACGCCGAGGCGCTCGCCGTACTGGGTGAGGATGTCGACGACGCCCTCGTCCGCGCCGGACATCATCGCGCCGAAGCGGCAGGAGACGGCGACGAGCGAGCCGGTCTTGCCGCCGAGGACGTCGAGGTAGTGGTCGACGGGGTCACGGTCGCCCTGCGGGCCCGCGGTCTCCAGGATCTGGCCGGTGACCAGACGTTCGAACGCCTCCGACTGGATGCGTACGGCCTCGGGTCCGAGGTCCGCCAGCGTGTGCGAGGCACGGGCGAAGAGGAAGTCACCCGTCAGGACGGCGATCGAGTTGCCCCATCGGGTGTTCGCCGAGTCGACGCCGCGTCGCACGTCCGCCTCGTCCATGACGTCGTCGTGGTAGAGCGTGGCGAGGTGGGTGAGCTCGACGACGACGGCCGAGGGCACGACACCCGGCGCGTACGGGTCACCGAACTGGGCGGCGAGCATCACGAGCAGCGGCCTGAAGCGCTTGCCGCCTGCCAGGACGAGATGCTGCGCGGCCTCCGTGATGAAGGGGATCTCGCTCTTGGTGGCGTCGAGGAGCCCTGCCTCCACGGCCGCCAATCCGGTCTGGACATCGGCCTCAAGAGCCTGGTCCCGCACGCTAAGACCGAACGGCCCGACGACGGTCACGAGGGGGTCTCCTGTCTGCTGACGCCTGCTGACGATCACACGGATTGTCGATGTGTCGCTCGATTCACTCAAGTCAGCGTATCCGGTCGCCTTTCGATCACCATGGGCGCCTTCCCGCCACCCCCGGTATGTTCGTGATCAGCTCATACGATCAGGAGTAGGCGCTTTGTCCCGAACAGTGATCGATTCCGACACGAACGGCGAGCTGCCGCCGCCCGAAGACGATCATGCCTTCTTCGGCCGGCCGAAGGGTCTCCTCACCCTCGGGCCCGGAGGTCCGGGAGCGATTCTCCTTCCTCGGGACGCAGTCGATCCTCGCCCTCCCCTTCGCCGACACCGTCGCGAACGAAGGCCCCGGCGTGGATCCCGGCACGGCCGCCTCCGTCGGGCCGCGTACGGCCCCCTGGTCCATCCGGTGCCCGTCGCCGCCGGCCGGCCCGCCGACCGCATCCTCGGCTCCCACCGGGCCGCGCTGCGGGGCGGCATCCTGATCGCCTTCGGCCACTACTCCACGGCGATCGGCATACGCTCCTTCGCCGGCCCGCCGACCGACAAGGCTGCCACCGGGCCTTGTCGGCCGCCGCCGTCGGCACGACCTTCGGCCTCCTCCAGTACGTCCTCGGCATCCGTCACCTGGCCGGGCGCAAGCACTCGGCCGAGTTCGCGCTCGCCCCCGACGCCATCCGCCGGGCGATCCGGCCGATCGTCCTCGGCACGATCGCCGGTCCCCGGCTGCGCCGCACCACGCACCCCGTCCACTGAGGTTGGTCCGCCATGCGCATCCGTACCGAGTTCCCGTACGAGACGACCCACGAAGATGTCCGGATCCCGCTCCCCGACGGGACGAAGCTCTACGCCCGGATCTGGCGGCCGGTCACCGACGAGCCCGTCCCGGCCCTCCTGGAGTACCTGCCGTACCGCCTGACCGACTGGACGGCGCCCCGCGACCGGCAGCGCCACCCCTGGTACGCCGGGCACGGCTACGCCTCGGTACGCGTCGACCTGCGCGGGCACGGGAACAGCGAGGGGCTGCCGGGCGACGAGTACGACCCCGTCGAGCTGGCCGACGGCGTGGCGGTGGTGAACTGGCTCGCCGAGCAGCCCTGGTGCACGGGGAAGGTCGGCATGTTCGGCATCTCCTGGGGCGGCTTCAACTCGCTCCAGATCGCCGCGCTCGCCCCCGAACCGCTGAAGGCGATCGTCACCGTCTGCTCGACCGACGACCGGTACGACAACGACGTCCACTACATGGGCGGCTCCGTCCTCGCCGTGGACATGCACTCCTGGGCGGCCACCCTGCTCGCCTTCGCCTCCCGGCCGCCGGACCCGCTGTACGTGGGCGAGGAATGGCGCGAGATGTGGCTGCGGCGCCTGGAGGCGGTGGCCCCTCCCATCCACACCTGGCTCGCCCACCAGACCCGTGACGCCTACTGGAGGCACGGCAGCGTCTGCGAGGACTACGGGGCGGTCCGGGCGGCCGTCCTGGCCGTGGGCGGCTGGCACGACGCGTACAGGGACACCGTGCTGCGGTTGGTGGAGCACCTTCCCCAGGACCGGGTGCGCGGGATCATCGGGCCCTGGTCGCACCAGTACCCGGACCGCGATCTGCCGCCGGGCCCGGCGATCGGCTTCCTCCAGGAGACCCTGCGCTGGTGGGACCACCACCTCAAGGGCGCGGACAACGACGTGATGGCGGAGCCGCTGCTGCGTTCCTGGATCAGCGAGTCCCACCCGCCGGCCACCGTCTACGCGGAGCTGCCGGGCCGCTGGGTCTCTGACCCCGACTGGCCGTCCCCGAACGTCACCCCCGTGACGTACGCCTTCCAGGGCGAGCCGGTGCTCGTCGACTCCCCCCAGCAGACCGGACTGGACGCGGGACGCTTCTTCCCCTTCGGCAACGAGGCCGACCTGCCGCCCGACCAGCGCGACGAGGACGCCCATTCGGCCTGCTTCGACTTCGCGGTCCCGGAGGACGGCACTCCGATCGAGATCCTGGGCCGGCCCCGGGTGAGCCTGTCGCTGCGCGCCGGCGCGCCGACGGGTCAGGTGATCGCCCGCCTCTGCGACATCGCCCCGGACGGCGCCTCGACGCTCGTCACACGGGGCGCGCTGAACCTCTCCGCCCGCTACGGCCGCGACCGCGCGGTGGAGGCGCAGCTCGGCGAGGCGGAGGACCACGTCTTCGAGCTGAACGGCATCGGCCACACCTTCCCGCCCGGCCACCGGGTCCGCCTCGCGGTCTCCTCCGCGTACTGGCCGTGGATCTGGCCCCAGCCCGACGCGGCGGGGTTCACGCTCGACCCGGCCGCCTCGAACCTGACGCTCCCGGTCCGCCGGCACACGGACGACGCGGTGGAGTGGGACGAGCCGGAACAGTCCGAACCGCTGGGGGTCGCCATCCCCGCGACCCTGGAGGAACCCCGCCCGGAACGGCTGGTGGTGCGGGACGTGGCCAAGGGCGAGTGGAGGCTGGAGGTCGACCCCCGGTACGGCGGCACACGGGTCTATCCGGACGGCCTGGAATTCACCGAGGATGCCCTGGAGACGTACACGATCACCGAGAACGATCCCCTGTCCGCCCGTACCCGCTCGGACTGGTCGATCCGGCTGCACCGCCCGGAGTCGGCGTGGAACGTCACGGTCGACTCGCGTTCGGAGATCTCCTGCGACGCGGACGTATTCGTCACGTCGAACGAGGTGGTGTGCAAAGAGGGCGGGGAGGTTCTCTTCCACCGGACCTGGGAGAAACGGATTCCGCGGACGGCGGGATGAGCGGGAATGGAAAGGGGCTCGCATTCCGAAACGGAATGCGAGCCCCTTATGACACCAGATGTCAGGCGTCGGCGCCGGCCTTACGGCGACGGACGACGAACATCGCACCGGCACCGAGCGCGACGGCCGCGGCGCCCGCGAGGGCGATCTGCGGAACGGCGTCGTTCGAACCGGTCTTGGCGAGCGAACCGTTGGTTCCACCGTTCACCGGGGTGGTGGAGGTGCCGCCCTGCTGGGTGGTGTTGCTGTTGCCGGGCTTGCCCTTGGCGTCGTCCACCTTGCCCGGGTTGCTGCCCTTGGCCAGGATGGCGAACTCGTAGTACTCCAGGTCCGGAGTGCCACCGCAGGACTCGTCGTCGTTCCAGTAGTCACCGGCGACGAACGCGGCGCCCTGGCCGGCCGGGGTCTTCGCGTCGAGCTTCAGCCGCAGCTTCACGTCGGTGGAGGACTTCGCGTTCAGCGAGCCCACGAACAGGCTCTCGCCCGGGTCGACGTCCTGCCACTTCGGGTTGGCCGCGGTGGACCACTCGAGGTCGAGGTACTTGTCGAGCTCCTTGAGGCCCTTCTCGTCGAAGGCGTGGACGGCGGCGTACGGGTACACCTCGTCCATCTTCTTGTCGGTGCCGTTGGTGACGCGCAGCGTGAAGTTCACGGTGGTGCCGGCGACGACCTTCTCGGGCAGGCCCTGGACGACGGTGGTGAACTTCGCCTCCGGGACGCACTCCTCGCCCGGCTCCTCACCCTCCTCCGCCTCGGCGTCGGCGAGCGCCTTCTTGGCGGCGTCGAGGGTCTTGAGGGCCTCCTTCTTGGCCGTGAGGGCCTCGCCGGTCTTCCTCAGGAGGGCGACGCGCTCGTCCTCGATGTCCTTGCTCGCCTTGGTGACGTTCGCGTCGGCGGTCGTCTTCGCCGTGGCGGCGGCCTCGGCCTTGGCCTTCGCCTCGTCGAGGGCCGTCTGCGCGGCGGCCTTCTCCTCGTCGGTGGTGGCGGCGTCCAGCTTGGCCTGGGCGTCCACGACGCCCTGGTCGGCCGTCGTCTTGTCGGTGGCGGCCTGCTCCGCGGCCTTCTTCGCCCCGGTCAGCGCGACCTGAAGCGGGTGGTCGGCCTTGTCGAGCTCGTCGATGACCTTCTGGGACTTGTCGTACGCGATCACGGCGATGTCGTACGCCGTCTGCGCGGCGGTGACCGCCTGCTTCAGCTGGTCGATCGACGGCTGCTCGTCCTGCGTCTGGGCCGGCGCGGCCGGCTTCGTGTCGGCGAACGCCGGGGCGGCCGAGAGGAAGACGACGGGCGTCGTCACGGCAGCGGCCACGGCCGTCGCGAGAATGCGGCGAATCTTCAAGGCGGACCTTTTCTGGTCGAACGAAGATGAAAGAAAGGGGAGTCGCGCCTGCGGAGACCTCACGCGGCACGACGTTGCCGAGATCGTATGACCCGAATAAGGCTTGGGAAAAGCAGGAATTGAACGCGCTCAGTCACACAGCGGCTCCACAGGAGGCATAAATCCCGCGAACATGGACAGTTGTGCACGGAGGCCTCACTTTCTGTGTGACCCATGTCATCCGCGCCGAGCGGCCCGCCCCGTAACGTGTCCCCCACACCCGTGGAAAGCGAGGCAAGCACCGATGCCCGAGCAGTCCCCGCTCGACCTCGCCGAAGGCGATCCCTTCGGCCCGCACAACCTTCCGTACGGCGTCTTCTCCACCGCCGACGAGCCCGACCGGCGGAGGGTCGGCGTCCGCATCGGCGGTCATGTCCTCGACGCGGGAGCCGCGGCGCACGCCCTCGGGTCCCCCTACGCCGCGCTGCTCGCGCAGCCCAGCCTCAACCCGCTGCTGGCCGCCGGCCGGACCGCCTGGCGCGACGTACGCCGCGCGCTGACCGCCTGGGTGACCGTGCCCGCGCACCGGCCGGACATAGAGCCCCTGCTGCACCCGCTGGACGCGGTCACGATGCACCTGCCGTACGAGGTCGCGGACTACGTCGACTTCTACGCGAGCGAGCACCACGCCACCAACGTCGGCCACATCTTCCGCCCGGACGGCGACGCGCTCACGCCGAACTGGAAGCATCTGCCGATCGGCTACCACGGTCGCGCGGGCACGGTCGTGGTCTCCGGCACCGACGTCGTACGCCCCTCCGGCCAGCGCAAGGCACCGACGGACCCGGCGCCCGTCTTCGGCCCGTCGGTGAAGCTGGACATCGAGGCGGAGGTCGGCTTCGTCGTCGGCACCCCCTCCACGCACGGCACGCCGGTCCCGCTCGGCGACTTCCGCGACCACGTCTTCGGGCTCACGCTCCTCAACGACTGGTCGGCGCGGGACATCCAGGCCTGGGAGTACGTGCCGCTCGGCCCGTTCCTCGGCAAGTCGTTCGCGACGTCCGTCTCGGCGTGGGTGACCCCGCTGGAGGCCCTGGACGCGGCCCGCACCGCTCCGCCGGCCCGGGACTTCGACCTGCTGCCGTACCTGGACGACTCCGCCGACGAGGAGCTCGGCGGCTTCGACCTGCGGATCACGGTCGAGATCAACGGCGAGGTGGTCTCGGAGCCGCCGTTCGCCACGATGTACTGGACGGCCGCCCAGCAGCTCGCCCACATGACGGTCAACGGAGCGTCGCTGCGGACCGGTGACCTGTACGGCTCCGGCACGGTCTCGGGCCCCGAGGTGCACCAGCGCGGCTCGCTGCTGGAGCTGACGTGGAACGGCCGTGACGCACTCGAACTCCCCACCGGGAAGCGGACGTTCCTGGAGGACGGCGACGTCGTCACGCTCACCGCGTGGGCGCCGGGTCCGGACGGCACGCAGGTCGCGCTCGGCGAGGTGACCGGCCGGATCGTTCCGGCGCCGTAGCCCCGTACAGACGTCAGGGCCCGGCCCCCGCGCGAGCGGGGAC
>NZ_JBHTTQ010000006.1:138560-170222 GCF_042794475.1 Streptomyces sp. NPDC056527 | reverse complement strand
GTCAGGGGGTGGCCGCCCTTTCGTTCGCCCGCCAGAGGGCCTCTCGAGGCCCGGATGGCGGTCCGGGCCCCGAGAGGCCCGGCGGGCCGCCCGAGGCCGTCCTGCCTCAGGCGGTCGCCCTGTGCTGCGTCACACGAGCGCGCTGCCCGGCAGCTCGACCTTCGCGCCGAGCTCGACGAGCTTCTCCATGAAGTTCTCGTAGCCGCGGTTGATCAGGTCGATGCCGTGGACGCGGGACGTGCCCTGCGCCGCCAGCGCCGCGATCAGGTACGAGAAGCCGCCCCGGAGGTCCGGGATGACCAGGTCGGCGCCCTGGAGCTTCGTGGGGCCGGACACGACCGCCGAGTGGAGGAAGTTCCGCTGACCGAAGCGGCAGTCCGAACCGCCCAGGCACTCGCGGTACAGCTGGATGTGGGCACCCATCTGGTTCAGCGCCGAGGTGAAACCGAGCCGCGACTCGTACACGGTCTCGTGGACGATGGAGAGCCCCGCCGCCTGCGTCAGGGCCACCACCAGCGGCTGCTGCCAGTCGGTCTGGAAACCGGGGTGCACGTCCGTCTCCAGGGCGATCGCGTTGAGCGAGCCGCCCGGGTGCCAGAAGCGGATGCCCTCGTCGTCGATCTCGAAGGCGCCACCCACCTTCCGGTAGGTGTTGAGGAACGTCATCATCGAGCGCTGCTGGGCGCCGCGGACGTAGATGTTGCCCTCGGTCGCCAGCGCCGCCGACGCCCAGGACGCCGCCTCCAGGCGGTCCGGGAGCGCGCGGTGCGTGTAGCCGTCGAGCTTGTCGACACCGGTGATCCGGATGGTGCGGTCGGTGTCCATGGAGATGATCGCGCCCATTTTCTGCAGGACGCAGATCAGGTCCTCGATCTCCGGCTCCACGGCGGCGTTGGAGAGCTCGGTGACGCCCTCCGCCAGCACGGCCGTGAGCAGCACCTGCTCGGTCGAGCCGACCGAGGGGTACGGCAGCCGGATCTTGGTGCCGCGCAGCCGCTGCGGGGCCTCCAGGTACTGACCGTCCGCCCGCTTCTCGATCGTCGCGCCGAACTGACGCAGCACGTCGAAGTGGAAGTCGATCGGACGGCCGCCGATGTCGCAGCCGCCCAGACCCGGGATGAAGGCGTGGCCGAGGCGGTGCAGCAGCGGACCGCAGAAGAGGATCGGGATGCGCGACGAACCGGCGTGGGCATCGATGTCGGCCACGTTGGCGGACTCGACGTGCGTCGGGTCGAGAACCAGCTCGCCCGGCTCCTCGCCGGGACGGACCGTCACTCCGTGCAGCTGCAGCAGCCCGCGGACCACACGGACGTCACGGATGTCGGGCACGTTGCGCAGTCGGCTCGGCCCGCTGCCGAGGAGAGCGGCGACCATCGCCTTGGGCACGAGGTTCTTCGCGCCGCGGACGCGGATCTCACCCTCCAGCGGGGTTCCGCCGTGGACAAGCAGTACATCGTCTGTGCCGGTCATGAATCTCGCGTTCCGGTGGGGGTCGGGCAGGGGGCCAGGGAAAAGGGTAAGGGGCGGGGGTACCCCCCTAGGAAGCATCAGGGGGCCTGTCAGATGTAATGAATTCGGCACAACACTCTCTGTTCACCCAATCTTGCGGAGTGTCACCGTCCGTTTGTGTCCGGCGAGCGCCGCGCGGATCCGCCCTGAACTGCGCGGCCGTCCCGTGTGTGTCCACTCCACCGGACGACCTCCCTAATCGCCGAAGATGCGGGATCATGTGTCGCATGACCGAGGTGTCCTCGCTCACAGGACGGCTGCTCGTCGCCACCCCCGCCCTGGCCGACCCCAATTTCGACCGCGCGGTGGTGCTGCTCCTCGACCACGACGACGAGGGCTCGCTCGGCGTGGTCCTGAACCGGCCGACCCCGGTGACGGTCGGTGACATCCTCGCGCCCTGGGCCGACCTGGCCGGCGACCCGGGCGTGGTCTTCCAGGGCGGCCCTGTCTCCCTGGATGCGGCGCTCGGCGTCGCGGTCATCCCCGGCGACGAGGGCCCGCTGGGCTGGCGCCGGGTGTACGGAGCGATCGGCCTGGTCGACCTGGAGACCCCGCCGGAGCTCCTCGGCCCGGCCCTCGGCTCCCTGCGCATCTTCGCCGGCTACGCGGGCTGGGGCCCTGGCCAGCTGGAGACGGAGCTCGGCGAGGGCGCCTGGTACGTGGTCGAGTCCGAACCGGGCGACGTGTCCTCGCCCCGCCCGGAGACCCTGTGGCGAGAGGTCCTCCGCCGCCAGCGGAGCGACCTCGCGATGGTGGCGACGTACCCGGACGATCCCTCGCTCAACTGAACCCGGGCTTTTCAGTACCCTTGGGTTCCATGAGCACTCTCGAGCCCGAGCGCGGGGCAGGTACGGGAACCCTCGTGGAGCCGACGCCGCAGGTGTCCCACGGTGACGGCGACCACGAGCGCTACGCCCACTACGTCCAGAAGGACAAGATCATGGCGAGTGCCCTCGACGGCACTCCCGTGGTGGCACTGTGCGGCAAGGTCTGGGTACCGGGGCGCGACCCCAAGAAGTACCCGGTCTGCCCGATGTGCAAGGAGATCTACGAGTCCATGGGTCCCGGTGGGGACAAGGGCAAGGACGGCAAGGGCGGCGACAAGAAGTAACCCGCTCCTTCGCCGCGGGGACGGCCCCCGGTGTGTGTACCTCGGTACGCGCGCCGGGGGCCGTCTCGCGTTGCGGAGGGTGCTTCCGCCGGTCACAGAGTGGTTGAGACCACTTGTCGGGGAGTTGGTCCGGCCCTAACCTCTCGCGTGTTGTGCAGCACGAAACGCCCGTTGCGTATGCTGCAACGTCGATTGGTGGGAGCCCCCGAATGAAGCTTTCTGCCCGTATCGCCGCCCCGGTCACCGCACTTGTGCTCGCCGGCCTCACCGCCACCGCCTGTGCCCCGCAGACCTCCGACGGCAAGGCCGCGACGGACGAGAAGAGCGGCACCCTGCGCGTCTGGCTCTTCCAGGAGGTCGCCAACGATCCCAAGAAGCAGGTCGTCGACGCGGCCGTCGCCGCCTTCGAGCAGCAGCACGAGGGGGCGAAGGTCGAGGTCGAGTACATCCCCGTCGACACCCGCGCCCAGCGCATCAAGGCCGCCTTCAACGACCCGAAGTCCGCCCCCGACCTCATCGAGTACGGCAACACCGACACCGCCGGCTATGTGCAGGACGGCGGACTCGCCGACATCAGCGCCGAGTTCGGCGCCTGGGCCGACGCCAAGGACACCGACCCCACCGCCAAGGCCTCCGTCACCGTGGACGGCAAGATCTACGGCGCCCCGCTCTTCGTCGGCGTCCGCGCGCTCTACTACCGCACCGACGTCTTCAAGGACCTCGGCCTCTCCGCGCCCAAGACGCAGGACGAACTCGTCTCCACCGCCAAGAAGATCCACAAGGCCGAGCCGGACCTCTACGGCATCGCCGTCGGAGGCGCCTACACCTACGGCGCCATGCCGTTCATCTGGGCCAACGGCGGTGAACTCGCCACGGAGGAGGGCGGGTCCCACAAGGCGGCCATCAACAGCGAGGCCGCGCGCAAGGGCATCGCCACCTACACCTCCCTCTTCGGCGACGACAACTGCCCGGCCGCCAAGTGCGCGCAGATGGGCGGCAACGCGACCGTCACCGCCTTCGCCTCCGGCAAGGCCGCGATGGCCATCGGCGGCGACTTCAGCCACGCGGCCGTCGAAGCGGGTTCGGTGAAGGGCAAGTACGCCGTCGTACCGCTCCCGGGCGTCACGGCCGGTTCCATCGCCCCCGCCTTCGCCGGCGGCAACAACATCGGCGTGATGAAGAGCAGTTCGCACCGCACCCTCGCCGTCGACCTGATGAAGTCCCTGGCAGGGAAGGAGACGCAGGGCAAGCTCTTCGACGCGATGGGCTTCCTGCCGACCTACACCGACGTACGGGCGGACGCGGCGCGCAAGCAGCCGTTCGTGAAGCCCTTCATCGACTCCCTCGGCGCCGGCGCCAAGTTCGTGCCCGCCTCCCCGGGCTGGGGCAAGATCGACTCCTCGCTGGTGCTCCCGACGATGTTCCAGGAGGTCGTCAGCGGCCGTAAGGACGTGAACGCCGCCTCGGACGACGCCGCCAAGAAGATGGACGAGGCCTTCGCGTCCGCGGGCCGATGACGATGGCGGCCCGTACGAATTCCAGCGGTACGGAGACGGACGGTTCGGCCGGTACGGAGACGGACGGCACGCACCCCGCCGCCGGCGACCTCGCGACCGGCCGCCGGGTCCCCGGTCCCCGCCGGGCCCCCGGTGGCCCGGCGGCCCGGCCCCGCAAGGGGCCCGGCCGCTCCGGGTGGACACCCTGGTTCTACCTCCTGCCCGCGCTCGTCGTCCTCGGCGGGCTCCTGCTCTACCCCATCTACCAGCTCGGGCTCATCTCCTTCCTGGAGTACACCCAGGCCCAGGTCAGCGGCGGGGAGCCGACCTCCTTCCAGGGCTTCGGCAACTACACCGCGCTCTTCTCGGACCCGCAGTTCTGGCAGGTCCTCCTCGCAACGGTCCTGTTCGCCGCCGCCTGCGTCGTCACCACCCTCGCGGTGGGGTGCGCGCTCGCGGTCCTGCTGACCCGCGTACGGGCACTGCCGCGCCTCGCGCTCATGCTCGCCGCGCTCGGCGCCTGGGCCACCCCCGCCGTCACCGGCTCCACCGTCTGGGTCTTCCTCTTCGACCCCGACTTCGGCCCGGTGAACCGGCTCCTCGGCCTCGGTGACCACTCGTGGACCTACGACCGCTTCAGCGCCTTCGCGCTGGTCCTCTTCGAGGTCGTGTGGTGCTCGTTCCCGTTCGTGATGGTGACGGTCTACGCGGGCATCAAGGCCATCCCGTCGGAGGTCCTGGAGGCGGCGTCCCTCGACGGGGCCTCGCAGTGGCGGATCTGGCGCTCGGTCACGGCGCCCATGCTGCGGCCCATCCTGGTCGTCGTCACCATCCAGTCGATCATCTGGGACTTCAAGGTCTTCACCCAGATCTATGTGATGACGAACGGCGGCGGCATCGCCGGTCAGAACCTCGTCCTCAACGTGTACGCCTACCAGAAGGCGTTCGCCTCGTCCGAGTACAGCCTCGGCTCGGCGATCGGCGTCGTCATGCTGCTGATCCTGCTGGCGGTCACGCTGGTGTACCTCCGTCTGCTGCGCCGCCAGGGAGAAGAACTGTGAGCGCGTTCCGCATCCGGCGCCCCGGGCGTGTGGCGGCGGAGGCCGCCGCCCTGCTCGTCGCGGCCGTCGTCGCCTTCCCGCTGTACTGGATGGTCCTCTCCGCCTTCAAGCCGGCCGGCGAGATCCAGTCGACCGACCCGCGGCCGTGGACGCTGTCCCCGTCCCTCGACTCCTTCCGGCGCGTCTTCGAACAGCAGGAGTTCGGCCGGTACTTCGTCAACTCGCTGATCGTGGCGGGCACGGTCGTCCTCGCCTCCGCGCTGATCGCGTTCCTCGCGGCGACCGCGGTGACCCGCTTCCGGTTCCGCTTCCGGACGACGCTGCTCATCATGTTCCTCGTCGCCCAGATGGTGCCGATCGAGGCGCTGACGATCCCGCTCTTCTTCCTGATGCGGGACTTCGGTCAACTCAACACGCTGGGTTCGCTGATCTTGCCGCACATCGCCTTCTCGCTGCCGTTCGCGATCTGGATGCTGCGCGGATTCGTGAAAGCGGTCCCGGAGGCGCTGGAGGAACAGGCGCAGATCGACGGCGCGAGCCGTACGCGATTCCTGTGGCAGATCCTGTTCCCGCTGGTCTTCCCGGGGCTCGTGGCGACGAGCGTCTTCTCGTTCATCTCGACCTGGAACGACTTCCTCTTCGCGAAGTCCTTCCTCATCAGCGACACCTCGCAGTCCACCCTCCCGATGGCGCTGCTGGTCTTCTTCAAGCCGGACGAGAACGACTGGGGCGGGATCATGGCGGGGTCGACGGTGATGACGATCCCGGTGCTCGTCTTCTTCGTCCTCGTACAGCGCCGTCTGGTCTCGGGACTGGGCGGGGCGGTGAAGGACTGAGGGGGCCGCCGTTGTGCCTCTGCCGCGGGCCACGCCCGCCCGCCTGTTGCGGTCCGCGCTCGCCCGCCTGTTGCGGCCCGCGCCCGCCGACCCCGTTGCGGTCCGCTCCCGCCCGCCTGTTGCGGGCCCGTATCCCATCTGTCCCGTTGCGGGCCCGTACCCGCCCGCGTCGTGTTGCCCATGACCCGTCCATCCCGTTGCGGGCCCGGGCCCGCCCCCGCCCCCGTGCCCCCGAGTGCCGCCGCGCGTCCGTGTCCGTGTCCGGGGACCTCCGCTTCGAAAGGCCGATGCCATGCATGACGACCACGACCACGACCGTCACCAGTCGCTGATCCCCGCGCCCGGCAGGGTCGAGGCACGAGGGGACGCTCCCGGCCTCTTCTCGCTGGACGCGGGCACCACCCTCGACGCCGGGCCCGGCACCGAGGGCGTGGCGAGCTGGCTGCGGTCCACGCTCGGCGCCGCGACCGGGCTGCCGTTCGCGCCGGGCAGCGGCGGCAGTCCGGTCGGCGGTCCGCGCGGGATCCGGCTGCGTATCAGCCCCGCGATCGAGGAGGCGTACGGCCCCGAGGGCTACCGTCTCTCGACCGACGGTTCCCTCGACGACGTCGCCGTCCTCGTCGAGGGCGGCAGCGCGGCCGGTGTCTTCTGGGGTGTCCAGACGCTTCGTCAGCTGCTGGGCCCCGACGCGTACCGGAAGGCGCCGGTGGGTCGGGCCGACCGTGACTGGGACCTCCCCCCGCTCACCGTCACCGACAGCCCCCGCTTCCGCTGGCGCGGACTCATGCTCGACGTCGCACGGCACTTCATGCCCAAGGACGACGTCCTGCGCTACCTCGATCTCCTCGCCGCCCACAAGCTCAACGTCTTCCACTTCCACCTCACCGACGACCAGGGCTGGCGCATCGAGATCAAGCGCCATCCCCGGCTCACCGAGGTCGGTGCCTGGCGCGCCCGTAGCAAATGGGGGCACCGGGCCTCGCCGCTGTGGAACGAGACCCCGCACGGCGGCCACTACACACAGGACGACATCCGCGAGATCGTCGCCTACGCCGGTGAACGGCACATCACCGTCGTCCCCGAGATCGACATCCCGGGCCACTCGCAGGCCGCCATCGCCGCGTACCCGGAACTCGGCAACACCGACGCCGTCGACACCGCAGCGCTCACCGTCTGGGACACCTGGGGCGTCAACCCGAACGTCCTCGCCCCCACCGACGCGACCCTCCGCTTCTACGAGGGAGTGTTCGAGGAGGTCCTGGACCTCTTCCCGTCCACCTTCGTGCACGTCGGCGGCGACGAGTGCCCCAAGGGCCAGTGGAAGGAGTCCGCGACGGCGCAGGCCCGCATCAAGGAGCTGGGGCTCGCCGACGAGAACGAGCTGCAGTCCTGGTTCATCCGCCACTTCGACCGCTGGCTCGCCGACCGCGGTCGCCGGCTGATCGGCTGGGACGAGATCCTGGAGGGTGGTCTCGCGCCCGGCGCCGCCGTCTCCTCCTGGCGGGGGTACGCGGGCGGGATCACGGCGGCCGAGGCGGGCCACGACGTCGTCATGTGCCCCGAGCAGCAGGTGTATCTGGACCACCGTCAGGCGCCGGGCGAGGACGAGCCGATGCCCATCGGTTACGTACGGACCCTGGAGGACGTCTACCGCTTCGAGCCCGTGCCGCCGGGGCTGTCCCCGGAAGCCGCCGCCCATGTCATCGGCACCCAGGCCAACGTCTGGACCGAGGTCATGGAGAACAGCGGCCGGGTCGACTACCAGGTCTTCCCGCGCCTCGCCGCCTTCGCGGAGGTCGCCTGGTCGGCCCTCCCCGCGCCCGCGGAGCGGGACTTCACGGAGTTCGAGCGCCGGATGGCCGCCCATTACCGGCGCCTGGACGCCCTCGGCGTCGGCTACCGGCCGCCGACCGGACCGCTGCCGTGGCAGCGGCGCCCAGGGGTCCTCGGAAGGCCCATCGAGGGGCTGCCCCCGAACGTGTGAGTAACCTCGCGCCCCCGTGTCACCCAAGAGCGGCAAACCGGAAGTTACCGTCACCGGTGGGATCTCCTGGACGGAACCGTCCTTCGCGGACCCTCGCGTCGGACGGCTCGGAAGATGTGCCAGAGTTGCCACGTCCGGGCTGTGAGCACGTACGGTACGGCCACACAGGCGTCACAGCCGGGGACAGTCGGGGACCGCCGGGGACACCGGGAAGGGGCAGCGGGTTGACCACGCACGCACCACAGACGGCGCAGTCCGTGACGCTGCCCGCCTCGCTCGACGAGGCCGTGGCGGCGCTCACCGCCATGCCCGCCGCCGTGCCCGTCGCGGGCGGCACCGATCTGATGGCCGCCGTCAACAAAGGCCAGCTCAGGCCCGCCGCGCTGGTCGGCCTCGGCCGGATCAACGAGATCCGCGGCTGGCAGTACCAGGACGGTCACGCGCTCCTCGGCGCCGGCCTCACCCACTCCCGGATGGGCCGCCCCGACTTCGCGGCCCTCATCCCCGCCCTCGCCGCCGCCGCCCGCGCCGCCGGACCGCCCCAGATCCGCAACGCGGGCACGCTCGGCGGCAACATCGTCACCGCGGCTCCCACGGGTGACTCCCTGCCCGTCCTGGCGGCCCTGGAGGCCGACCTGGTCGTGATGGGCCCGCTCGGCACCCGCGAGATCCCCGTCTCCCACCTGCTGGCCGGCCGCGACCTGCTGGCCCCCGGTGAGCTGGTCGCGTTCGTCCGCGTCCCCCTGCTGCACGCCCCCCAGGTCTTCCTCAAGGCCACGGGCCGCACGGGCCCGGCCCGTGCCTCGGCCTCCGTCGCCGTCGTCCTCGACCCGGCCAGACGCGGTGTGCGCTGTGCGGTGGGCGCCATCGCGCCGATGCCGCTGCGCCCGCTGGAAGCCGAGCACTGGATCGCCTCGCTGGTGGACTGGGACGGGGAGCGGGGCCTCGCGCCGGAGGCGCTGACGGCGTTCGGCGAGTACGTGGCCGCCGCCTGCATCCCGGACCCGCCGGGTGACGAGCAGCTGCCGCCGGCCGTACTGCACCTGCGGCGCACGGTCGCCGCGCTGGCCCGACGGGCACTGGGGAGGGCGCTGTCGTGAGCAACGAGAACCATGGTCACGGGCAGGGGGGCGGCTGGGAGCCGATCCCGCAGAGCGAGGGCTACGACGGCGATGCCACCGCCTTCGTGCAGCTGCCGCCCGAGTTCATGCTGGACGGCGTCCCGCTGGAGGCGCCGGGGCACGGCTACGTACCGCCGATGATCACGCCGCTCACCCCGCTGGCTCCGTTGACGCCCGAGGCGGCGACGGATCCGGCGGCGACCGGTTCGTGGGTGGTGCAGCTGCCGGCGGAGGCGGAGGCCGTGGAGCCGGGGCCGGAGGTCCTGTCGGAGCCGGACCCCCATGCGACGGGCCAGTGGAGCTTCCAGGCGGAGCCGGACCCGGACCCGGCCGCGACGGGTCAGTGGTCGATTCCGGTCGTGTCGGACGGTGCGGACTCGTCGGACGAATCGGGCGAGTTCACGACGTCGATGCTGGCGCAGTACGCGAGCAGCGCGCCGGCGACCCTGCCGGGCGGCGCGCCGGCGCCGTGGGCGGTCCAGGAGCCTGCTGAGGCGGCCGAGGCGGCCGTCGATGCGGCCTCCGAGGCTCCTGAGACCGCCGATGCGGCAGGAGAGGCAGGAGAGGCTCCTGAGGCGTTTGGGGCTCCTGAGGTCTCTGTGGGGCCTGAGGGCGTGTCCCCGGGCCCGGACCCGTCGTCGCCCCCCGCGGACGGCCCCGAGACCCCTCCCGCGCACTCCACGGGCAACAGCGCGGACAGCGACGAGCACCCGCACAGCTCGTACGTCCTTCGTGTGAACGGTGCCGACCGACCCGTCACGGAATCCTGGATCGGCGAGTCGCTGCTCTACGTGCTGCGCGAGCGGCTCGGCCTGGCCGGTGCCAAGGACGGCTGCTCGCAGGGCGAATGCGGCGCGTGCAACGTCCAGGTCGACGGCCGGCTCGTCGCCTCCTGCCTGGTGCCCGCGGCGACGGCGGCCGGGAGCGAGGTGCGCACGGTCGAGGGCCTCGCGACCGACGGCGAACCCTCGGACGTACAGCGCGCCCTGGCCCGCTGCGGAGCCGTACAGTGCGGCTTCTGCGTCCCGGGCATGGCCATGACCATGCACGACCTGCTCGAGGGCAACCACGCCCCCACCGAGCTGGAGACCCGCCAGGCGCTCTGCGGCAACCTGTGCCGGTGCTCCGGCTACCGGGGCGTCCTCGACGCCGTGCGCGAGGTCGTCGCCGAGCGCGAGGCGAGCGCCGCCTCGGACCACGCCGACGAGGCGCGCATCCCGCACCAGATCCCCCACCCGCACGACGGAGGCATGGCGTGAGCAGCGACGCGACCACCGCCACCACCCTTCCGGCCTCGCCGGAGCTCGACGGCGTCGAGCAGGAGGCGGTCGCCCACGGCCTGGGCTCGTCCCTCCCGCCGGCCGACGCGCGGGCCAAGACCGAGGGCACCTTCCCGTACGCCTCCGACCTGTGGGCCGAGGGCCTGCTGTGGGCCGCCCTGCTGCGCTCGCCGCACCCGCACGCCCGGATCGTCTCCATCGACACGACCGCCGCGGCCGACATGCCCGGCGTACGGGCCGTGGTGACGCACGCCGACGTGCCGGGGGAGGCGACGTACGGCCGTAGCGTCGCCGACCGTCCGGTCTTCGCCTCCGAACTGGTCCGCCACCACGGCGAGGCGATCGCCGCCGTGGCCGCCGACCACCCGGACACGGCACGCCTCGCGGCGGCGGCGATCACCGTCGAGTACGAGGTCCTGGAGCCGGTCACGGACCCGGAGAAGGCCTTCGCGGCCGAGCCGCTGCACCCGGACGGCAACCTGATCCGCCACATCCCGCTGCGCTTCGGCGACGCGGAGGCGGCGGGCGAGATCGTGGTCGAGGGGCTGTACCGGATCGGCCGGCAGGACCCGGCCCCCATCGGCGCGGAGGCCGGCCTGGCCGTGCCCCGCCCGGACGGCGGGGTGGAGATCTACACGGCCTCGACCGACCCGCACACGGACCGGGACCTGGCGGCGGCGTGCTTCGGCCTCTCGCCGGACCAGGTCAAGGTCGTGGTGACGGGCGTCCCGGGTGCGACGGGCGACCGCGAGGACCCGGGCTTCCAGATCCCCCTGGGCCTCCTCGCGCTGCGTACCGGCTGCCCGGTCAAACTGGCCGCTACGCGCGAGGAGTCCTTCCTCGGCCACGCCCACCGCCACCCGACACTGCTGCGCTACCGCCACCACGCGGACGCGGAGGGCCGGCTGGTGAAGGTGGAGGCCCAGATCCTCCTCGACGCGGGCGCCTACGCGGACGCGTCGTCGGAGTCCCTCGCCGCGGCCGTGGCCTTCGCCTGTGGCCCGTACGTCGTCCCGCACGCCTTCATCGAGGGCTGGGCGGTCCGTACGAACAACCCGCCGTCCGGCCATGTGCGGGGCGAGGGCGCGATGCAGGTGTGCGCGGCCTACGAGGCGCAGATGGACAAGCTGGCTCAGAAGCTGGGCCTGGACCCGGCGGAGCTGCGTCTGCGCAACGTCCTCGCGACGGGCGACATCCTGCCGACCGGCCAGACGGTGACCTGCCCGGCACCGGTGGCCGAACTCCTCTCGGCGGTACGGGACTTCCCCCTCCCCGCGCTCCCCCTGGACTCCCCGGAGGAGGACTGGCTGCTCCCGGGCGGCCCGGAGGGCGCGGGCGAGCCGGGCGCGGTGCGACGGGGCGTCGGCTACGCGCTCGGCATGGTGCACATGCTCGGCGCGGAGGGCGCGGACGAGGTCTCGACGGCGACGGTACGGGTCCAGGACGGCGTGGCGACGGTCATCTGCTCGGCCGTGGACACCGGTTCGGGCTTCAGCACGCTGGCGCGCCAGATCGTCCAGGAGACCCTGGGCCTGGAGGAGGTCCACGTCGCCTCGGTCGACACCGACCAGCCCCCGGCGGGCCCGGCGACGCACGGCCGCCACACGTGGGTGTCGGGCGGTGCGGTGGAGCGCGCGGCGAAGATGGTCCGAACGCAGCTGCTGCAGCCCCTGGCCCACAAGTTCGGGATGTCGACGGAGCTGCTGCAGATCACGGACGGCAAGATCACCTCGTACGACGGCGTCCTGTCGACCACGGTCACGGAGGCGATGGACGGCAAGGAGCTCTGGGCCACGGCCCAGTGCCGCCCGCACCCCACGGAGCCCCTGGACGAGTCGGGCCAGGGCGACGCCTTCGTGGGCCTGGCGTTCTGCGCGATCCGCGCGGTGGTGGACGTGGACATCGAACTGGGCGCGATCCGCGTGGTGGAGATGGCCGTCGCCCAGGACGTCGGCCGCATCCTCAACCCCGCCCAGCTGGCGACCCGCATCGAGGCCGGCATCACCCAGGGCGTGGGCGCGGCCCTCACCGAGAACCTCCGCACGGCCCGGGGCCTGATCCGCCACCCGGACCTGACGGGCTACGCACTCCCGACATCCCTGGACGCCCCGGACATTCGCATCGTGAAACTCGTCGAAGAACGCGACGTGGTCGCCCCCTTCGGCGCCAAGCCGGCAAGCGCGGTCCCGGTGGTCACGGCCCCGGCGGCAGTGGCGTCAGCGGTACGCGCGGCCACCGGACGCCCCGTCAACCGACTGCCGATCAGGGCACAGGCGGCGGTCGGCGTGCCCAATTCGTAACCATGTGATTCGCGTTGCTTCTGCAACCGGGAGGTGCGCTTTGTCGGTCCTCCTCGGTACAGTGAACTCCTAGACTTGGCTGGGCTTTTCTGGTCTTGACGTGTTGGTTCACGGGGGAGGGTGAAAACACATGCTGGCACCACTCGACGGAGCGGCCGGCGGACTCAGCGCTGCGTCCGTTGCCTACCACTCTGAGTCCATGCTGGACTTCAAGAAGGGGATCGACGAGCTGATCGTGGAGCTCACCAAGTCCCCGGCCGGCTCCAAGAACATGTCGGCGGACCCGGTCTCCCGCAACCAGTTCGGCGGGGGTGGTGGGGCATGGGTCGAGGCGTCCGGCGTCTTCACGTCGTATGACAATGTGCTCACGCAGTTGACGACCCTCTCCGCGCTGCTCGGCGAGTGCCTGGAAGGCATGGGAATCGCCGTCGTCATGTCCAAGAACGGCATGGAGCAGACGGACGACGACATCCGGTACCGGATGCTCGAGATCAGCCAACGCGCGGAGACCGCGAAGGCAGAGGCGGAGAAGGCGGCAGCTGACAAGGCTGCGAAGGGTTCAGGGCAGCCCCAGGCTGGGGCGGGTCTCAAGAACAAGGGCTACGCGTAGCAAGTCGAGTCGGGGACACGAGACTTCGGGGACACGGGGAAGAGGCGACGGATGAGGCCAGAGGAAAGCAGCGGAGGCGGAGGGAAGACCAACTTCCAGGCCATGTCTCACGCGGACATGCTGACGTGGCTGGACCAGGCGAGCAGTTTCTACGTCCAGGACGCGGCCGACAGGTTGAACACTGCCGCCGGGAAGATGCGCGAGATTGCCCGGCATCTGCGCGACCGCCCGGGTCGGGTGGAGTGGAAGGGCAAGGCAGAAGAAGCGTTCTTGGAATGGGCCGAGAGCCTGGCCAGTACCACGAACAGCCTCGCCGACTACAGCGTTCACGCATCGACCTGGATGGGCCGTGCCTCCGAGGCAATCGCCTCGGCCCAGAGCGCCATGCCGCGCTACACCTCTCAGGCGGATGCTCAGGCGAACCTGGATGCCGCGCGGAAGTACCACAACGACCCCGACTCGCAGAGCATCGCGCGGGACGCGCGAGCCTCGATGGCGAACGTCGACGATCCCAAGCTGACGCCGGAGCAGAAGGCGGATCTGATCCAGGCGAAGCAGGAGGAGAACCGGCAGGCCGCCATCCTCGAGATGCGGAAGCTGTCGGGCGCGTACGAGCTGTCCGGCGAGCAGATGGACAACTTCAAGGTGCCCACGATGCCGCCGCCGCCGGATGCGTTCGTGCCGCCGGACCTCCATGAACGTGACGGATACAGCCGGAATGTCTCGACGTCGACCGGCAACGACAGCCGCTCCACGGTCACTTCCGACACCGGAACGTCGACCACACGGTCTCAGGACGGCCGGCCTACGCCGGACGTCGGCGTGGTCCCGCCCACGGGTGACAAGACCGGACCGACGCACGTCGTCCGCCCCGACGTTCCCGTGGATCTCGGCATCGACCACGTGAACACGCTGCCCCCGCCGACGACCACGACCCCGCCGCCGACGGGCACGCCGCCGATCATCGGCAGGCCGGAGCCCGGCCTGACGCCTCCGCTCGTGGTCCCGCCCACGCTGGGCACGCCCCCCGTGACCGGTGGTACCGGCCACACGCCGCCCCCCGGGACGCGTGGACCCGTGGGCCCCACGGGCCGGATGGGCCTCGCGAACCCCAGCCCCCTCGGCGGCACCGGCATGCCTCGCGACGGCATCTCCGGCGGCCGCCAGGTGTCTCCCACCACGGGCCGACCGGCGACCGGGATCCCCCGCAGCACGGTCATCGGCACTGAGCACGGCAATGGCACGGGCCGTATGCCCATGGGCGGTGGGGGCGGTCACATGGGTGGCACCCACCCGGGCGGCCAGAACGGCATCAGCGGTGGTCGACGCCTCGCCGTCGAAACCGGTGGCGTCGTCGGCGCCCGTCCGCAGCAGCCCGGCGCGACCGGCGCCCGTCCGTTCACCCCGGGAGGCTCGGGTCTCGTACGAGGCGGCGGCGCCCAGGGCGGTGCAGGCACCGGCACGGGCCCGATGGGCCGTGGCGGCATGGTGCCCGCCGGCACGAACGGTGCGGGATCGCGCCGCGAGGACAGCAATGGAGAGCGGCCGGACTACCTCGTCGAGGACGAGGAGACCTGGCAGCAGGGTGGCCGTCGTGTTGCGCCGCCTGTCATCGACTGAGTAGCCAGAGGAAGTAGATGCGTACCAGCAGTATTCGTTCGAGCCGTGGTCGGGCAGTCGCTTCGGCCGCTCTGGGGATGCTGCTGGTGGGCATCGCATCCGTCCCCGCCCACGCGGAGACGGTCCGGTCCCGGCAGTGGCACCTGGACGCCATGAAGGCCGACGAGATCTGGAAGCTCAGCACCGGCAAGGGCATCACGGTCGCTGTCATCGACAGCGGCGTGGACAAGCAGAACCCGGATCTGACAGGACAGGTGCTCGACGGCAAGAACCTGGCCCCCGAAGAGTCCGGTGACGAGCACACGGACAGCACTGGGCACGGCACGGGGATGGCCGGACTGATTGCCGGTACGGGCAAGGCAAATGGGGGCGACGGAGCATTCGGCCTGGCGCCGGGGGTGAAGATTCTCCCCATCCGCATGCCGAACGCACTCAAGAACGGCGGAAGCAAGCAGGACGCCGACGACGCATTCAACAAGAAAATGCCCGTCGCGATTCGCTATGCGGCCGACTCGGGCGCCAAGGTCATCAACATTTCCATGGGCGTGGATGACGCATCGCAGCAGGTCACTGACGCTGTGACGTACGCCTTGGGCAAGGGGGCCCTGGTCTTCGCCTCGGTGGGCAACAGCGCCGACAAGACGAACGAGGTCGAGTACCCGGCTGCCACCCCCGGGGCTGTCGGCGTCGGCTCTGTCGACAAGAATCTGGAGCGGGTGAAGTCGTCCCAGTACGGCGCCCAGGTGGACCTCGTAGCTCCCGGCGACAAGATGCTCCACGCCTGCGGCGGCAAGACCGGTCTGTGCGAAACCGGTGGCACCAGTGACGCCACCGCCATCGCCTCCGCCTCCGCGGCCCTCATTTGGTCCAAGCACCCCGAGTGGACCAACAATCAGGTGCTCAGGGTCATGCTCAACACCATCAATCCGCCCGAGGGCAACGAGAAGCGCAATGACCAGTTCGGCTACGGCGCCATCCGCCCCCTTCGTGCTCTGACGACCCCCGGCGACCCCGGCCCCGCCGACGTCCGTCCCATCCCGGACCTCGCCGTCGCCGAGACAGCGTCGCCCTCCGCTGCGCCGTCCGAGGCCGGCGAGCAGTCACCTGCTCCCGCGCCCGGTCCCGTTGCTCAGGAGGACAGTGGCAGCAACACCGGCCTCTGGATCGGCCTCGGCATCGGCGCGGCTGTGCTCATCGGTGCCGCGGTGGCCGTTCCGGTCATCCGGTCCCGGCGGAGCTGATCAGGGGCTCGGATCGTTTCCGGGTCTCCTGACACCGGATGGGGGGCCTAGCGAAGGCGGACTTCCGTGCCCGCTTCCGGGCGCGGCACGGAGCGGTCTTCGTGCACGCGGGCTCGTCGGCCGGCCAGGCCGGTCAGAGGTGGGACAGCACTCCGCGCCAGATCCACCCCGCGCCGAGGACCGCTTCCCGTAGGGGGTTCCTCATGTCTCGCGAGTCGAATCGGAGCGTCTCGACCTTCTGCCGACGGCCGTCGGGCCCCCGCTCGTACGTCCACTGCCGGGCGACGTGGGGGGCCGGCCCACGCCCGTACCGCTTGCCGAGAGAATCGGGTGCCGAGGCCTCCCATCGCTCGTCGAGCGTGCGCACCTCGCGGGTTTCCGGGATCAGTCGCATCCGGGTCCTGAGGGTCATCCTCAGTTCGCGGACCTGCCATTCCGCCACCAGGTCGGCCTTCTCCGCGGGGAGGGCATTGCGCACGCGGAAGGGTACGTCCGGCCCGTTGACCGCGAGCAGCGCGGTCCGGACCTCCGCCGCGGGCAGCGGCGCGACACCGCTCTCCGGGTACGTGGTGCCGGTGAACTTGTCCCAGAGCCGGCCCATCGCTACGCCCCCGTCCCGGTGTCCGGGCGCACCGAGCGTACGAAGTCCCGGTTCGACCACGTAGACACCCACGGCTCGGCGGCGTCAGTCCGGGCCTGTGCCCACTCCTGGTCGAACCACATGGTGTCGTACCCCCCCGATTCGCCGTGCTGAGACGGAGACCAGACTTCGCAGTCGCATTGTATGTTCGGCGCGACGGGCATGGGCACGCAGAACACATGAGCTCATCGACAGCCAGGTCATGGCTGCCGATCGATGTCCCGGACCCACGCCGAACTCCTGCTGCACGGTTCACTTGATGTGCTATCAGAAACTCCAGATGAGGTCTCGCCGGAGCCAGGAGATCTGAAACGGTCCGACCCCTGGCGCCGCCGCGCAGTAAGGGGTGAACCGCAGAGTGCCGGGCATCAGCGACATCTGCGCATCAGATGGGCGATTGCCAAGGCGAAGTAGCCGCGCCCGCACGGAGATGTGCTCGTTGGTGCCGAGGTTTTCCGCTACCAGGCACCGATGCGGCCTGCCGGCACTACGATCGTGTCGTCTCGGCAGGGCACCGAACTTGCTGAGGCGAAGACGGGAAGAACGCCAATTCGGGGGGGATCATGTCGTTCGAGAAGGAGTGGGCCTCGGCCCGTACTCATGCTCAGGCGGACGTGAGTCTGCGGCTCAACCAGGTCCCGCCCGAGTCCGGTGGCGGTAGCGGAAACGCGGACCTCGGCGTCGACCAGGACAAGCTGGGCGCGATCGGCAGTGCCGCCTTCGCGCTTCACGGCCGGCTGGTGAAGGACGGCAACCACGCGCGGACGAACACGGCGGAGGCCGCCACGTCCCTGTCCAGCCATGGGTTTCTCACCGGGTCCGCCATGGCGACCGTGCAGGAGACGTGGAGTTCGCAGCTGAGCACCCTGCTCGATGCCTGCGCCAACATCTCCAACCACCTCGACTACAGCGCGGCCTCGCACGCCAAGGAAGAAGCCGACATCCAGGCGGCCCTCGCCGCTTCCCAGATCAACGAGTACCTCAAGTAGGCGGGGGATCTGCCGTGCTGACCTTCGACAACGTGTACCAGGCGCCGCTCGACAAGATGAAGGCGTCTGCCGACAACTGGTCGGAGATGAAGGGCAAGCTCGAGACGCTTGCCGAGGACGCCCGTACGACCATGGCCGCGAAGGCCAAGGACGACTACTGGCGAGGGGTCAACGCCGAGGTCACCAAGCCGTTCGTGGACAAGACGGCGAAGGAGTTCGGAGACGCCGCCAAGGCTGCGGAGGGCATCTTCAAGATCCTCGAGGACGGTTACAACGCCTTCAAGAAGGCGAAGGACGATCTGAAGAAGATCGTGGAGACCGATGCCCCGGCCCAGCACCTCGTCGTCAGGACGGACGGCAAGGTCGAGGCCGTGTATCCGTTGGAGAAGGACAATGCGGCCCGGCACGACCCGGACTACCCCGAGGCGCTGCGCAAGCAGCGCGCCTCCATCGACACGATGCAGAAGAGGATCGACGCGATCGTCGAGACGTGCGACGACGCCGACGTGGCCTGTTCCAACGCGCTGAAGGCCAACATCACCGGCGACAAGCACAACTTCAGCGCGCCGAGGTACGGCAGCCTGGACGCCGAGGAGGCGCAGCGCGCCCTCGACCTCGCCAAGAAGGGCAGGGACCTCTCCCACGAGGAGCTGGAGCGACTCAACGAGCTGCTCAAGGACAACAGCTCCTCCAAGGACTTCTCCCGGACGTTCTACGACGGCCTCGGCCCCAAGGGCGCTCTCGAGTTCTTCGGCCAGCTGTCGACGGACACCTACGACTACGCCAAGCTGGACAAGCAGCGCCTGGCCGATGTGCAGGAACTGCAGAGGAACCTCGGGCTCAACCTCGCCGCGGCCACGCAGGGCGGCGACAAATGGACCGAGAACTGGTCCGCCGAGATGCGCAAGATCGGTACCGAGCGCATTCCGCTCGCCAAGAACGACTACAACGGGCCGTTCGGCTACCAGCTGCTCGGCGGCATCATGCGGTACGGCAACTACGACCCGAAGTTCCTCAACCCGATCGCCGAGCATGTGGCGCAGCTGCATGCCAAGGACCCGTACATGTTCGCCGACAACAAGTCGATCGGCGGCTGGCAGAAGAACCCGTTCAACCCGTCCGGGGTCAACGGAGCCGGATACGACCCCATGGTGCCGATGCTGGAGGCCCTCGGCCACAGCCCGGAGGCCGCGAAACAGTTCTTCTCCGCAGACCCGACCGCGTACAACGAGGACGGGACTCCCGGCGGCGAGCTGAACCTGGGCAAGGACAAGGACGGCAACAGGATCGACAACTATCTCGACTTCTTCGGCAACGAGAAGTACGAGTTCTTCCCGGACATCGACGGCCACCATCCGGACGAGGCCAAGAAGTCCCTGGCCTACATGCCCGACGCCTTCGGCCACGCGCTCGAGGCGGCCACGCTCGGCCACGCCTGGGACGACCCGTCCCCGAAGCTCGTCAAGGACGAGACGTCGGTCGCGATCATGGAGAAGGTCGTCGAGAAGTACGGCACGGACCCCGGCCTGCTCAAGAAGCAGGAGACGATGGCGGACAGCCTCGGCACGATGGGCGCCGGCTATATCGACGACCTCAACTGGGCGCTCAACGACAACAACCCGCAGAGCATGTACGCGCCGGAGAACGCGAACTCCGAGAAGTTCCCGGAGGCGCGGAACCCCAAGAACCATGGGGAGTTCGGCCGCGACGGCGCGCTGAACTTCCTCAGCACGCTCGGACAGCACCCCGACTCCTACGCGACGATCGCGATGGCCGAACGGGTCTACACCAACGGCATGCTCGACACTCATGCCGTCGATGCCAACGGCAAGATCGACACCGGCCATGCCCGCTCGGCCATCTACACGGGGGCCGAGGTCCAGGGCATCCTCGACCAGTCGCGGGCCGACCAGGTCACCGCCGACACTCTCAAGAAGGACGAGGAGTACAACAAGGCCCTGGAGAAGCGAGCGGGGTGGATGGAGTTCGGAGCGGCGGCCGCCATCGGCGCGGGTGTCGCGTTCCTGCCGGCGACGGTCGCCGCCGCCGGAGCCGCGGCCATTCTCGTACCGCTCGCGGTGGACACAGGCAGTGGCGCACTGGAGCAGCTCTCCGGGCAGTTCATCGGTGACTGGTCCGACGCGAAACAGGAAGAGCACAAGGACGAGGTCGACGACCAGATCCGGGAGCAGAAGACCAACATCTACACCGCGGGCGAGGAGAACTCGAAGGCGGCGATGAGGGACTTCATGGAGCGGCATCAGGTCCCGCCCGACAGCGACTTCGGGCAGGACCTGAAGGAATCGGCCAACGGCGGATACATCAATGGAAACGCCAAAGAGGATCAGCAGGGGCAGGACCCCGAGACCGGCTGACAGGATGAAGCGGATGGCGAAGCCCCGGGAGGCGGTGAGCGTCGCGGCGATCACCGCGCTGCTCTTCGGTGCCGTGGCGTGTGGCGGAACGAACGACAAGGGCAAGGCTCAGGAGGGCACGCCGTCATCGCAGGCGGCGAGTGCGGGTCTCTGTGGGGGAGCGGTGACTTCCGCGGCCCGTTCGGCCCTGTCGCTGCTGACCGGGACGTCCGAACTGCACCCGACGGACGCGGCCGCCGACCCGAGCGCCGTGGCCAGGGGGCTGATCGCCAACTGGGCGCCTTTGAACACGCCGCCCCACAAGCGGGATGTGGTCGCTCTCTGTGCGATCTCGACCGAGAAGAACCTCGGTGCCGGCCCCGCCGACGTCCGGATCGAGTTCCGTCTCTCCGATGCCGACGAGGCGAAGGGCGACGGGAAGATCGCGTCGTCCTTGGAGCGGTACGAGATGGGTGTGCGGGCCTCGGTCGGCTCTCAGCGGGCGTATGTGTGGTTCTCCTGCGAGAGCGGTCGGTTGAGCTCCTCCGAGCAGAGCCCGGCGTACCTCCTGGCCTCGGTGGAACTCTCGCGGGCCCCGAAGGGCGAGCAGGGAGCCCTGAAGGACGCGAACGCCACCGTCGTCCACTCCGCGGCCCGGTCGGTCGCACAGCAGCTGGGCTGCGCGGACGACGGAGGGCTTGCGCCGGCGCCTGCACTGAAGCACACCTGAACGCGCTTCGATCCAGTCAGCGCACCGGCGCTCGACGGCGGTGCTGCCGGCTCAGAACGTGGGCATGGCGACCACCTGGCCCCGGCTGATCAGGAAGACCCGGTTGCCCGCGCCGGTCATGCTCCATGGGCCGCGGTTGTCCCGCTCGTACGTCCACACGCGTTTGCTGTTCGGCTTGGAGAGGCCGGATACGCCGTAGTCCGGGTCCCCCTCGATCACCCAGATGCAGTTTCCCTGGATCACGGGAGGAGTCAACGGCGGCCGTGTGCCTTTCAGACCGGCGAACAGGTCACCGTCCGACTTCCCGGACTTCTCGTAGCGGTAGGCGAAGGCGCCGCCGACCGCGATGATCCCCTCGCCGTCCAGGACGGGAGGCCCCCAGCCGCCCTGGGTGCCGCTCGGCGGCCAATGGGCATCCACTGCCCACAACCGGCGTCCGTCGAGAGTCACGGCGGTCAGAGTCCGGCCGCCGAGATAGATGGTGTCGCCGTCGATCAGAGGCTGCAGGGCGGTCGTGCCCTGGCCGCGGATCTCCCAAAGCTCACGGCCCGTCGTGGTGTCCACGGCCGAGACGTTGCCGCTCGCCAGGGACACGACGAGGCGATTCCCGCCCGCCGCGGCGAGCGGTCCTGTGTCGCCCTCCGGAGTCTTGACGGAGGGACCGGTCCAGCGCACCTTCCGGCCGGTGATGTCGACGGCGCGCAGAGTCCCCTTCTTGGTGATGAAGTAGATGCCACCGGAATCCGCCGCCAACAGGAGCGCCACGTCGGCGTCCGCCACCGACCACCTCTCCGCGCTGGTCGATGCCTCGAGCACCGTGAGCCTGCCGGAATCGTCCGCCACCGCTACATGGTCCTCGTCGACGGCGAGTTGCCGGGCACGGACGGACAGATGCGGCAGCGTCCACTTCTGCTTCCCGTCGGTGACCGCGAGGGCGGTGAGGCCGCCGTCGCGGGCCGCGAAGATCACTACGTCTCGCAACACGACCGGGGTGGGAAGCGGGCCCCGGGCGGCGGCTTCGACCGGCCCCCACAGGGGCTTCGGCCTGATGCCCTCGCTCTCCGCCTCGAGGAGAGGGGCGTCCGGAGCGTCTCCCGCCGGCGGCAGTTCGTTCGCGGCACGCTCCGAGAGCCACCAGGCGGATCCGCCGCCGGCAGCCAGCAGCACGCCACCGCCGACACCCCACGTCGCCAGGAAGCGGCGCCTGTCGGGCATCGACCGCCCCGCGGTGCGGGCAGCGGTGGTCTGCCTGAGGACTGTCGTCTCCCGCTCCTTGATCTCCTGGAAGACGGGTCCGTGGCGCCAGAGGGGCCGGGCGTTCCGGGGCACGGAGAAGACACGGGCGATCTGTTCCGGTGTGGGGCGAAGGACCGCGTCCTTGGCGAGACAGGGTTCCACGAGCGCCCGGAGCTGTGGTGACAGCCGGGCGAGATCGGGCTGATCGTGGACGACCGCGTACTGTACGGCCGCGACATGCGGTCCTGTGTACGCGGGCCTGCCGGTCGCCGCGTACACGAGTACGGCGCCGAGCGAGAAGACGTCCGCGGCGCCGGTGACGCGTCGGCCGAGCACTTGCTCCGGCGCGCCGTACCCGGGGGTGACCGGGATCTGGCCCGTGGTGGTCAGGGTCAGCCCGTGCTCGGGGCGGGCAATGCCGAAGTCGATGACGCGGGGCCCGTCGGAGGTCAGCACGATGTTGGCCGGCTTGATGTCGCGGTGGATCAGCCCGGCCGCGTGAATGTCACCCAGTGTCCGTGCAAGCGAGGAGGCCAGCGCCCGGACGCTCGGCTCATCGAGAGCGCCGTGCGCGGCCACAGCCTCTTCCAGGGTCGGACCGGCGAGGAACTCGGTGGCGATCCACGGCCTGCCGCCCTCCGTCTGGGCACCGAGAACGCGCGCGAATCCCTTGCCCGTCACCGACTGCGCGGTCCCCGCCTCGCGAACGAAGCGCTGGGCCAGGTGCTGGTCGTGAGCGAGATCCGGCCGGAGCACCTTCACCGCGGCGGGGCGGCCCCCCTGGTCGGCCGCCAGGTAGACCTTGCCCATGCCGCCTTCGCCAAGTACGCCGATGAGACGGTACGGGCCGAGCCGCAGCGGATCGCCGACATCGAGGGGGTTCATGGGTGGGGTACGTCCTGTCTGTCTGTACGAGTCACTGGAGAGGGAGGGCGATCAGGAAGTCCTCGCCCACGGCGAAGAGCCGTCCGTCCCGCTCCTGCGCGACGAGGTGATCGACGTCGGTCTGGTAGACCCAACTGCTGCGGTGAGTCTTGAGATCGATGGCGCTGAGCCCTGAGGAAACCTTGTTGTAGACGTGCCGTTCGCCCACGACCGGGGCCACACCGACCGTGTCCTCGTGCGTCTGCGTGCCGGCTTGCTCGTGCCAGCGGATCTTCCCGTCGGCGGCGCCGACGGCGACGATGCCCCGGAGCCCGACGGTGTACACCACGCCGTCCCGGACCGCTGTGGCGCCGAAGGCCTCACCCTCTCCGGAGGCGAACGACCAGGCACGACTTCCGTCGGAGAGACGGAGGGCCACGAGAGACTCACCTCCGACGTACACGTGGGAGTCGTCCACACAGGGCGGGCGACGTCCGGGACCGTACCGGGACGTCAGCTGCCACCTAATGGCACCGGTACGTACATCCCGGGTGACGAGACGCGAGGTGGACTGCTCCCTTCCGAACTCGGCGGAGACGAGCATGCCGCCCCGTATGGCAGCGCCCCCCACGAACGACGTGTCCCCTTCCGGATTGACGACCTCCTCCCGCCACAGCTCCTTGCCCGTGGAGACGTCGACGGCGAGGAGGAACGACTTCTCCAGCGTGGCCCGTGTGCCGCCGGCCCCGGCCAGGAACACGACACCGTCGTCGGCGCAGAGCAACTGCGTCGAGTACATGTTGGCGTTGAGGTCCTTGATCCGCGCCACGGCCGGTCCGAGATCACCGCCGTCCAGGTCGACGGTGTGGATCGCGAACTCCTTGTGCACGTCCTCCCGCTTCTGCGGCACGACGTAGATCTGCTTCCCGTCGGTGGTGACCGCTTGCGCGGATGTCTCCACGGTGCAGAACCACGCACTGTCACCCGTCTTCTGGTCCTGGGCGGCGATCCCCGTGCCGGCCACCAGGGCCACCGCGTCCTCGATGACCAGAGGGAAGCCCCGTTCGTCCTCCGCGCCCACAGCCATCTCGCGGCTCCACAGGGACGGCGGGCCGTCGCCGAGCAGGGGAGCGGTGGGCAGCTTCTCGTTCTCCGCCGTCCTCCCGCTCTGCCACACCCACGCTCCGCCGCCGGCGGCGAGCAGCGCGCCGCCGCCGAGTGCCAGCAGTGAGCGCCGCGACAGCAGGCGGGAGGCCGAGCGAGGAGAGCCGGCCGACACCGTCTCCGCGTACGGGTCGTCCGCCGGGGCCGGGAGCCGGTGGGGGTGGGGGAGCCAGACCTCCGTCGCTCGGCGGGCGATGTCGGTGAGGAGCAGGGGCGGGAGGTGGTCCGCGAAGTCGCCCTGGCCGTCGTGGAGGTGGGTCGCCAGCTCCGTGGTCGTCGGGCGGGACGTCGGGTCCTTGGCGAGGCAGGCCGTCAGGACGGGGAGCAGGGGTTCCGGGACGCCCGCGAGGTCGGGGCTGGCGTAGCGGACGCGGTAGAGGAGGTCCGCCGGGGCGCCCGTGCCGAAAGGGCCGTGGCCCGTGGCCGCGAAGACCATGACCCCTGCGAGGGCGAAGACGTCCCCGGCCGGGGTGTGTTCCTGGCCGCCCGCCTGTTCGGGGGACATGAACGCCGGGGTGCCCGTCGCCGCGCCCGTGCTCGTCAGGCGGTCGTCGCCGGCCGCGCGGGCGATGCCGAAGTCGATGATCTTCGGGCCGTAGGCGGTGACCAGGACGTTGGAGGGCTTCAGGTCGCGGTGGACGACGTCCGAGGAGTGGAGTTGCGACAGGGCCCCCGCGAGGGCCGCGCCGAGTGCGCGGACCGTCGGCTGGGGGAGGCCACCGCACAGCGCGACCGCGTCGTCGAGCGGCGGGCCGAGGACGTACTCGGTGGCCAGCCACGGGGTTTCGGCCAGCGGGTCCGCGTCCACGACGGCCGCTCCGTGGCGGTCGCCGATGATCCGTGCCGCGTCCGTCTCCAGCCGGAAGCGGGTACGGAAGTCGGCCTCGGAGGCGAGCCGGGCATGCATCGTCTTCAGGGCGACCGTACGGCCCCCGGGCGTCCGGGCCAGATAGACCGTGCCCATGCCGCCCGAGCCCAGACGGGCGAGCAGACGGTACGTGGCGATGGCCGCCGGGTCGCTGTGGGTGAGTGGTGACAGCATCGCGTCAGTTCCAGGGCAGTTCGGCGGCGAGGATCTCGGACGACTGGCGGGCGAGCGCCGCGACGACCCGGCCGGGCAGCCAGCCGGGGGTCAGCAGCGAACCCGCAGAGCTCAGCACCGTCTCGTGCGGGGTCGGCGGCGCGAGGGCGGTCATGACGTCGGCCGCGGTGGGCCGGTTCGCGGGGTCGCGGGAAAGGCAGGAGGCTGTCGACGGGCGCAGGGCCGGCGGGAGTTCGGAGCGTTCCGGGACGGTGTGCCCGGTGGACGCGTACGCCAGGACGGCACCGAGCGCGTACACGTCACCCGGCGGGCGCGGCCGTCCACCCGACGCCTGCTCGGGCGCCAGTGCGCCTGGGTCGAGGCCCGGGAGGGTGTTTCTCTGCCCCCCGTCCGGCGCCGCTGCCCTTACCGCGCCGAAGCACGTCAGGCGCGGGCCGTCGGAGGTGAGGAGGACGGCGGCGGGGGACACCCCCGCATGCGTGACGCCCTGTGCGTGTGCGGCGGCCAGCGCCTCGGCGAGGGCGACGCCGATCACGCGAACCGTTTCCTCCGGCAACGGGCCGCCGTGCACGGCGAGGGCGACGGGGAGCGGGAGAGCGGGAACGTACGGGGTCGCGTGGAACGGGGACGAAGCGGGATCCGCCACCTCCGTCACCGGGGCGATCCACGGGCTCAGGAGCCGCTGCGCCGCGTGGGCCTCCGTCAGGAAGCGCGCGGGGTCGGCGCCGGGCAGGGGCGCGGAGAGCAGCACCGTACGGGCGCCCTCCGCGCTGCGGGCGACGAAACGGCGGCACGGGACGTGGCCGCTCTGCCGGGGCGACGGCGGGTCGAGACGCGTGATCAGACGATACGGGCCGATCCGTCGCGCGGACTCCTCGTTCGGGCGCGGCCGTTCCACGTGTGAGCTCCCCCTGTCGTACCCCCGTGCCGCCCCAACGGTTGCTGGAGCAACAGGAGCCTACTCAAGAGGGAAAGGAGGACGCGGGGGCGGTGATTCCTCGTCAGTCCGTCGCCGGGGTGTCGGTCGGGTGCTTTGTGCCGATCAGGGACAGCGCGAGGATCGAGGCGCGTGTGATGAGCCCGGCGAGCAGGATCGTGCCGAAACCCTCCACCCGGAACGCGGCTATCTCGCCGCCCAGCCAGGACAGCAGCCACCAGATCAGGGAGTCCTGTACGAACCCGGCCGCCGCGAAGGCCAGCAGGGCGAGTGGTGGGACCGGGGCGGACGGGCCGACGTAGATCAGCTGCGTGAGGAGGGAGATCACCACGCCCGCGATCACGATCGACAGGACCACGTCCGCGGCCTCCGCGCCCAGTGTGACGCCCGGCAGCACAGCCCCGGAGACGCCGACTCCGACGAGGGCGCCCAGTCTGCGGCGCGTGCCTGTATCAGTCATGGGCGGACTCTGACACAGGCGACGTGATCTTGTGAAGATCCTGTGGAGACAGGATCCGGGGTCCGGATCAGAGACCGTGGCGGGAATTGAACCCGCGTAACTCGCTTTGCAGGCGAGCCCCTCAACCACTCGGGCACACGGTCGTGTTGTGCACGAGTACGACCGTAGGGCGGGGTGGGGGAGGGGCTCAAGGGTTCCGGTCGGCGTGCAACACGACTGCCATGCGGCGTTCATGGTCGGGCGGTCCGTGGGGCCGTCCTCGGGCCGGGCGGTGGGTCCGTCGGTCCGTCGGCTTACGACCAAGGGACCAGCCCGCACCCGACTCTCGACAGGGTTCATTCAGCGTTATGCCCCTTACTCTGGGGCTATGAGTGCCCTCGAACCCCGCGACGCCGACGTCGCTCCCGCCACCGCCGTCCCCTCCCCGGGCGGCGGATCCGTGCTCGACGGCGACCACCGGGCGCTCAGCATCGGCATCGTCTCCGTCGTCCTGCTCATCGCCTTCGAGGCGACCGCCGTCGGGACCGCGATGCCGGTCGCGGCGCGCGAGCTGAACGGGATCCCGCTGTACGCGTTCGCCTTCTCCGCGTACTTCACCACCAGCCTCTTCGCCATGGTCCTCTCCGGGCAGTGGTCCGACCGCGCCGGGCCGCTCGCCCCGCTCACCGCCGGTATCTCCGCCTTCGCCGCCGGACTGCTGCTCTCCGGGACCGCCAGCACGATGTGGCTGTTCATCCTCGGCCGGGCCGTGCAGGGGCTGGGCGGCGGGCTCGTGATCGTGGCGCTGTACGTGGTCGTCAGCCGGGCGTATTCCGAGACGCTGCGGCCCGCGATCATGGCGGCCTTCGCCGCCGGTTGGGTCGTCCCGTCCGTCGTCGGGCCGCTCGCCGCCGGGACGATCACCGAGCACCTGGGCTGGCGGTGGGTCTTCGTCGGGATCCCCGCGCTGGTCGTCCTGCCGCTCGCCCTCGCCCTCCCCGCCATCCGCCGCACCGCGTCCGGGCCCGCCGACCCGGCCGCGCCGCTCCCGCCGTACGACCGGCGCCGGATCGGGCTCGCGCTCGGTATCTCGGCCGGGGCGGCGCTGCTTCAGTACGCGGGCCAGGAGCTGCGCTGGCTCTCGCTGCTGCCGGCCGCGGTGGGCGCGGCGCTGCTGGTGCCGGCCGCGCGCGGACTCCTGCCGCGCGGGACGTACCGCGCGGCGCGCGGGCTGCCGTCCGTCGTACTGCTGCGCGGGGTCGCGGCCGGGTCGTTCATCGCGGCCGAGTCCTTCGTGCCGCTCATGCTGGTCACCCAGCGCGGCCTCAGCCCCACGCTCGCCGGTCTCTCGCTCGCGCTCGGCGGCGTGACCTGGGCCCTCGGATCGTGGGTCCAGGCCCGGCCGTGGATGGAGCCTTACCGGGAGCGGTCCGTCGTCGTCGGCATGGTGCTCGTCGCGGCGGCCATCGCGACCGCGCCGACCGTGCTGGTTCCCTGGATGCCCGCCTGGATCGTCGCCCTCGCCTGGGCGTGGGGCTGTCTGGGCATGGGCCTGGTGATCTCCTCGACGAGCGTGCTGCTCCTGAAGCTCTCGGCCCCGGAGGAGGCGGGCGCGAACTCGGCGGCCCTGCAGATCTCGGACGGCCTCTCGAACGTGCTGCTGCTGGCGGCGGGAGGAGCGGCGTTCGCCGCGCTGGGCGGTGGGGCGGTGGGCCACGGCGTGACCTCGGGCGCGGGCGGGCACCCGGTGGCCTTCGCCGCGGTGTTCCTCCCGATGGCGGGAGTGGCACTGGCGGGCGCGTGGGTGGCCACCAGGCTGAACCCTCGGACGGGCGGGTCCGTCGGGGCGGCCGGCTGACCGGGTCCTGGAGTCACCCGCCACCCTCCTCGGAGCCCACGGAGCCGATCTCGCCACCGCCGGCCACGACACCGCATACGGCCTGGTCATCGCGTGGCCAGTGGTGCGTCAGTGGATGTCCCGGGCATCGCGCACCCGTTGCGGGGGTTGTGAGGACCGTCTCACGGTGGCCCGTCCCGGCCTCGTCCAGCCCGTCCCGCGACGGGCGCACCGGTAAGGTGGCCCGGTTGTCATATCTGGACGAGCGTCGAACCGGAGACCGTGACTACCACCGCCACCTCCTCCCATCACCTCTCTCCCGCCTTCCCCGGCCGGGCCCCCTGGGGTACCGCCAACAAGCTGCGAGCCTGGCAGCAGGGCGCCATGGAGAAGTACATCCAGGAGCAGCCCCGCGACTTCCTCGCGGTCGCGACGCCCGGCGCCGGAAAGACCACCTTCGCGCTGACGCTCGCGTCCTGGCTGCTGCACCACCACGTCGTGCAGCAGGTGACGGTCGTCGCGCCCACCGAGCACCTGAAGAAGCAGTGGGCCGCCGCCGCCGCGCGGATAGGCATCAAGCTCGACCCCGACTACAGCGCCGGGCCGCTCAGCAAGGAGTACCACGGCGTCGCCATCACCTACGCCGGTGTCGGCGTACGGCCCATGCTCCACCGCAACCGCTGCGAGCAGCGCAAGACCCTCGTCATCCTCGACGAGATCCACCACGCCGGTGACTCCAAGTCCTGGGGCGAGGCCTGCCTGGAGGCCTTCGACCCGGCGACCCGCCGTCTCGCCCTGACCGGTACGCCGTTCCGTTCCGACACCAACCCCATCCCCTTCGTCACGTACGAAGAGGGGAACGACGGCATCCGGCGGTCGTCGGCGGACTATACGTACGGCTACGGCAACGCCCTCGGCGACGGCGTCGTCCGGCCCGTGATCTTCCTTTCCTACAGCGGCAACATGCGCTGGCGCACCAAGGCCGGTGACGAGATCGCCGCCCGCCTCGGCGAGCCCATGACCAAGGACGCCATCTCCCAGGCATGGCGCACCGCCCTCGACCCCCGCGGCGACTGGATGCCGAACGTCCTGCGCGCCGCGGACCAGCGCCTTACAGAGGTGAGGAAGGGCATCCCCGACGCCGGCGGGCTCGTCATCGCCTCCGACCAGGACTCCGCCCGCGCCTACGCCAAGCTCATCCGTGAGATCACCGGCACCAAGGCCACCATCGTCCTCTCCGACGAAGCCGCCGCCTCGAAGCGGATCGACGAGTTCAGCGAGAACAACGACCGCTGGATGGTCGCCGTCCGCATGGTGTCCGAGGGCGTCGACGTCCCCCGGCTCGCCGTGGGCGTGTACGCGACGACCATCTCGACCCCCCTCTTCTTCGCCCAGGCCGTCGGACGTTTCGTACGTTCCCGCAGGCGCGGCGAGACCGCATCGGTGTTCCTTCCCACCATCCCCAACCTCCTCGGCTTCGCCAACGAGATGGAGGTCGAGCGCGACCACGTGCTCGACAAGCCGAAGAAGGACGGCGAGGAGGACCCGTACGCCGAGTCCGAGAAGGAGATGGCGGAGGCCGAGAAGCAGCAGGACGAGGACACCGGCGAGCAGGACATGCTGCCCTTCGAGGCGCTGGAGTCCGACGCCGTCTTCGACCGGGTCCTCTACGACGGCGCCGAGTTCGGCATGCAGGCCCACCCGGGCAGCGAGGAGGAGCAGGACTACCTCGGCATCCCCGGGCTCCTCGAACCCGACCAGGTGCAGCTGCTCCTCCAGAAGCGGCAGGCCAGGCAGATCGCGCACAGCCGCAAGCGGCCGGACACCGAGGCCGATCTCTTGGAGCTTCCGGCCGAGCGGCGCCCCGTCGTTTCGCACAAGGAGCTGCTCGAACTGAGGAAGCAGCTCAACACGATGGTCGGCGCGTACGTCCACCAGAGCGGCAAGCCGCACGGCGTCATCCACACCGAGCTGCGACGGGTGTGCGGCGGGCCGCCGAGCGCCGAGGCCACGGCCGGCCAGATCCGCGAGCGGATCAAGAAGGTGCAGGAGTGGGCCACCCGGATGCGATGAGGGTGGAGGGGCGTGGCGCCCGGACCCGGTGAGTGCTCCCGAGTGCGGTGAGTTCGAGTGCGGTGAGTTCGAGTGCGGTGAGTTCGACTGCGGTGCGTCCGACTGCGGTGACTTCGGCGGCTGTGGGGTCGGCCCGTACGCCGGGGCGTACGGGCCTTACGCGTTCCATGTGCTGTCCGTCGGGCTTGTCCGGACACCGTGCGCGTCGCTCGCATCCGTCGACTTTGTCCGGCGAATCTCCCTGACCGGCTGACTTCCGCCTCGAACCGACCGTATCCGGTCGCTCGCGCCCGGATTCTGGACGAGGTCTTCCGCTGAGCGGAGTGGCTCGCTACTGTCCCCCGCAATGCAAACGCCCCGTGGCAGCGCCGCCGCGGAGCGCAGCCGGTGCGCATGGCCTGCCGGCGGCCTCTGACGTGCGTCGCCGCGGGACCGGCGCCGCTGCTGTCGTTTGAAGGTCCGCCGTCACTCACTCCGAAGGAGAGGGCGTCGTGACCGCGGAAACCTCCCAGACGCTCGACCGGGGCCTCAGGGTCCTCAAACTGCTCGCCGACACCGACCACGGCCTGACCGTCACCGAGTTGTCCAACAAACTCGGTGTGAACAGGACCGTCGTCTACCGTCTGCTCGCCACACTCGAACAGCACGCGCTCGTACGACGCGACCTGGGCGGTCGCGCCCGGGTCGGCCTCGGTGTGCTGCGGCTGGGCCGCCAGGTCCACCCGCTGGTCCGCGAGGCCGCGCTGCCCGCGCTGCGCTCGCTCGCCGAGGACATAGGCGCGACAGCCCACCTCACCCTCGTCGACGGGGCGGAGGCGCTGGCGGTCGCCGTCGTCGAACCGACCTGGACCGACTACCACGTGGCCTACCGCGCCGGTTTCCGGCACCCGCTGGACCGGGGTGCGGCGGGCCGCGCGATCCTCGCGGCCCGGCAGGGCAGCCTGATCGAACCCGGCTTCACGCTCACCCACGGTGAGCTCGAGGCGGGCGCGAGCGGCGCGGCGGCTCCGCTGGTCGGGGTCACGGGCATCGAGGGCAGCGTGGGCGTCGTGATGCTCGCGGACGCGGTGCCGGAGCGGGTGGGGCCGCGGGTGGTGGACGCGGCGCGGGAGGTCGCCGACGCGTTGCGCTGACGCGCGCGGCGGGCTGCCACCCCCGGTTGTGGGCAATCGTCCCGCGGGACGGGCG